>CAZBJM010000010.1:0-39069 GCA_964492225.1 uncultured Methanosarcinales archaeon | reverse complement strand
ACTCTAGCCTCATGCAGATACGCACTGTTCATGCTCTACCGTTGCTCATTCCTGCTCTTCTAGCATCCTGTATATGTATTCCATATCCAGATGTTCCTCGACCACCCTGGCAAGCTCCTCGTAGTCAGCTTCTTCCGATGTCTCAAGTTCTGGCACATAAGCAACACCCTTCTTTCCAGTAAGGTAAAGCATAAGAGCGCGCCTGACATTGGCATTCTCAAAAAGACCGTGCATATAGGTGCCTACAACAATACCACTCGTATCGATGCATCCATCATTGCCAAAGACCGTTCCTGATGTCTTTGTCGTACCCATGTGTATCTCATAGCCCAGCACTTCCTGACCTGTGATCTGGCCAAATATCGGCCCTTCAGCAAGCACTTCCTTGCATACCTGAGTGGTAGTCTTCTTATATTCCTTGAAAACTGTTTCAGCATCCAGTAGACCAAGTCCGGTGTAGTCTGCCTCAATGCCATTTTCAATACCTGAATCATGGATGGTCTTACCCAGCATCTGATAGCCTCCACATATACCAAATATAGGTACCTTGCCATGGAGTGCACATATCTGCTCATCCATACCACTCTTCCTCATATCCTGAAGGTCACTGACAGTGTTCTTTGTACCCGGGATTATCACACAATCTGGGGAGTCCAGATCATCGTCAAGGCTGACATAGCGCACACGTGCTATTTTCTCCAGTGGTTCAAAATCCGTGAAGTTTGATATCCTGGGCAAGCGGATGACAGCAATATCCACATCATTGATGTGCCTACTTTTGCTCATACCTTTTTTCTTCCTGCGGATGGCCATGGAATCCTCTGAAGGGATCTTGAGGTCATAGTAGGGCATCACTCCAAGCACGGGTACACCTGTTATCTCTTCAAGCTGCTTCAGACCGGGAGCTAGTATCGCTGGGTCTCCTCTGAACTTGTTGATAACAAATCCCTTAATATTCCTGCTGACATCCTCCGGCAACAGGACCTTAGTACCATAAAGACTTGCAAATACCCCACCAGACTCGATATCCCCCACAAGGATGATAGGTGCATTTGTGATCCTGGCCGTGCCTATGTTTACAATATCACGATCATAAAGATTGATCTCTGCGGCACCACCTGCACCCTCCATGATAATAAGCTCATATTCCGATTCAAGCCGCTCAAGAGCACCCCGGAGAACCCCATGCATCTCCTCTATAGAATCGTAGTAGTTGCCGGCGGTCTTATCAGCGTATGGTTCACCCAATACGATAACCTGGGATGTCCTGTCCCCCTTGGGCTTGAGGAGCACCGGATTCATATCTGCGCTAGGCTCCACTCCGGCAGCTTTGGCTTGTATTGCCTGTGCGATACCAATTTCCTTGCCATCCTTTGTTATCCAGGAGTTCAGGCTCATGTTCTGGGCCTTGAATGGTGCTACTTTGTATCTTTTAGACAGGACCTTGCAGAGCCCGGTGACCATTATGCTTTTTCCAACATCTGACGCAGTACCAAGGACCAGTAGTTTCTTTGCTTTTTTGCTATCTGCCATTTGCAAGCACCTTATATATGGGTTTTTACAGTTAAGGTATCAGGATAATGAAGTATTCCAACAGTTTTATGAGGAACAACTTATATCTACTTAACTTTGTTTACGTCTGGTAGATTACTTTTATTATATCGTAGTTAAGGTGGAAAATGACAGAACTTGTGCATATAAGCGGCGGACCTACAAAACCAGAGATAATCGCAATATCCCTGTCTAAGCTCGATCTGAATGACAACAATAGTTTTTTTGATATTGGCTGCGGCACAGGTGCTGTATCCATTGAAGCAAATAAGATGGTAAGCGGACTGAGGATACATGCCATTGACGCCAGGGAAGAAGCCATCGAGGTTGCAAGAAAGAACTTCAAGGCCTTCAATGTCAGTAATGTGACACTGTATTCCGGTGAGTCATCGGATATACTGAGCAAGCAGCCTGTTGACAGTATCGATTGTGCGTTCATCGGCGGCACGAAGAACATTGAAAAAGTGCTTGATGTCCTTGCGCAAAAAAAAGCAAAGAACATTGTGGTAAATGCTGTCAGGATAGAAACAGTCGTAAATGTAATAAACAAGTTAAAAGAACTTGGCTTATTCGCTGAGGTACTACACATCATAGTATCGCGTGGTGCATCCCTGACCGGTGAGACCATGTTCAAGCCGGAGAATCCTGTTTACATCATAGTAGGCAGGGCTTGCCATGACCAGTGATGACACTGACATCCATAGTAAAACGATAGTATCGGATATTAGAATTATATGAATAATAAGGTGAACAATAAATGCTTGTTGGAGTAGGACTTGGACCCGGTGACCCGGAACTTCTTACATTGAAAGCTGTCGAAACGCTAAAAAAGAGCTATAAGGTCTATGTCCCCGGACGCCTTGCCGCAGAGCTTGTTGCCCCCTATGCAGAAGCTGAGATCATGGACTTTCCAATGCTCACGGATTATGAGACGCTCAATGCTGTCTGGACAAAGAATGCAGAGATGATAGCAGCAGAGTCGAGAGACCACTTGGTATCCTTTGGTCTTATCGGTGACCCGAACTTCTTTTCTACATTCACCCACCTAAAGCGTGTGATGAACAGGCTTTATCCAGAAGTTGAGACATCAACGATCCCCGGCATCAGCTCTATCACTTCCTTTGCAGCCCAGACTGGTGCAGAAGTGGATGCTTCCTTTGAGGTAAGTGATGGTTCAGACAGCAAGTACAGGATACGGCTCAAGGCGGCAAGACCACTTGAGATAACAGAGTCCTATAAGAAGGAAGGTTTTAGCAAGTTCATATTTGCAGAAAGACTTTTCAGTCCTGAAGAAGTTATCATCAAGGACCATAACAAGTTCCCTGAAAAAGGTAACTATTTCAGCATCATCTTCGCAGAGAAGGAGTAAGGGGGTCTGTCATAATGAAGAACAATAAAGTATATTTTGTAGGCTCCGGTCCGGGCAATGAGAAGTACATCACTGTTGCAGGGCGCGAGCTTCTGGAGGGGGCTGACCTGGTGATATATGCGGGCTCTCTGGTAAACCCTAAGGTACTTGATTACTCCAAAGGGGAAAAGATAGATAGCTATGGCCTTACCCTTGATGAGACGAACAAGCTCATCCTCGATAAGCTTCGGGAAGGTAAAAAAGTGGTCCGACTTCACAGTGGTGACCCATCCCTCTATGGCTCCATAGTGGAACAGATGGACGAGCTGAAAAAGGCCGGCGTGGAAATAGAGATTATCCCCGGTGTATCATCGGTCTTTGCCACAGCTGCTGCACTTCAGACACAACTGACACTGAACAATGTATCTGAAACGCTTATCATTACCCGCCCTGCAGGACAGACACTGGAAAAGGACCAGATAAGAGAACTTTCCAGACACAATGCGACCATGGCTGTTTTCCTTGGTACCCAAAAGATCGAGGAGATAATGGAAAAGGTCGAATATCCACCAGAGACCCCTGTGGCCGTGGTATACCATGCCTCATGGCCAGACCAGAAGATAATAAAGGGTACAGTAGCTGATATAGCAGCTAAGGTGAAGGATGCAGGCATCAAGCGCTCAGCTATGATTCTCATCGGTGGCGTTGTAGACCCGGTGAACTATGGGAGGTCTTACCTATACGGAGTGGCACAAGAACCGCTGTCATAACCTTTGAGCGCAATCTGGAGGTAGCACAGCGTCTTGCAGAGCATCTGGAAGCTGATATCCTTATGTATGAGAAGGACATCTTCCGGATGGCATTTGAGAACTACGATTCCATTGTGGCAGTCTTTGCTACTGGCATCGTGGTGCGCGATATCGCACCCCTTGTCCAAAGTAAATGGAAGGACCCAGCTGTAGTGGTAGTTGATTCAAATATGGATTTTGCCATTGCCCTGCTGGGTGGGCACCATGGTGGCAATGATCTGGTCCGCAAAATATCAGAAATTGGCCCTGTGCCTGTGATAACCACAGCTACAGAAGTGCATAAGCGCAATTCTGTAGAGGGTATTGCCAAGTCACTGGGCTGTGATATCGTCAATAAGAGCTCGACTGTGCAGGTGAACTGTGCCCTGCTGGAGCAGGACGTAGAAGTGCTTGAGATAAAAGGGCCAAAAATAGTCATCGTGGGTGATGACGTTTCTGTCCTTAAGAAGGAGAAGGCAGAAAGACCATGATCATAGGTATCGGTGCACGCAGAGGCGTCAGCGGAAAAGAAGCGGTCGACGCCATTTATAGTGCACTAGCAGAGATCGGCAGGGACATTGGCGATGTTCAGGTCCTTGCATCCGCAAAACTGAAAGAGGATGAAGAGGGCCTTCACGAAGCAGCAAGGGCCCTTGGCATTGGATTGAAGTTCATAGAACATGATGAATTGAACAAATATGATGCGCCGTCTGGTTCTCAGGCAAACCGTTTCGGCCTTACAGGTGTGGCAGAACCAGCTGCATTGGCGCTATCGGAGAAGAAAGAACTGATACTAAGGAAGAAGGTTTATGGCAGGGTCACAATCGCAATCGCAGAATAAGGTTCCCGGGAAAGGGAAATTGTATATAATTGGTATAGGTCCAGGTTCTGTGGAACATCTTACAGTAAAGGCAAGAGAGATCATAGAAAGCTCGGATTATATCGTTGGAAATGGAACGTATCTTGACCAGATGGCAAGCCTGTTGGACAAACAGACCATCGTACGCAGTGCAATGGGTAAAGAGGTGGACAGGTCCAGGAAGGCCGTGGAACTTGCACAGGATAACGTCGTTTCCATGATAAGTGGTGGAGATGCAAATATTTACGGAATGGCAGGTCTGGTGCTTGAAGTAGCAGAGCGAACGAACCTGGAGGTAGAGATAGAGGTCCTGCCAGGCGTTACAGCGATCACTGCCGCTGCCAGTGTACTGGGTGCACCTATTGTGAACGATTTCTGCACAGTGAGCCTCAGTGACCTGCTAACACCTTGGGAGGTTATCGAAAAACGGCTGGATGCCGCGGCATCTGCTGACTTTGTCATGTCTCTCTACAATCCAAAAAGCCGTCAGCGAAATTCTAATTTCTCAAGGGCCATTGAGATAATAAGGCGCCATAAGGACGATACAGTTCCTGTGGGTCTTGTAAAGAACGCACTCCGAGACCAGGACCAGGATTATATCGTTACAACGCTTGGTGAGGTACTTGAGTATAACGACTGGGTGGATATGAGCACCACCATCCTTATCACCACGAACGACTCCCGTATATGGGATACAGTTCATGGAAAGAGGATAATCACTCCAAGGGGGTATCACAGGAAATATGACTATTGAATCAGGCAGATCAACTAAAAAGGATGCAGTGGATGAGCTAGTAGAGTTCACCACAGATATGGACCCAGAACTTATCAGCATCTGTACCGACCTCGGAGCACAGACCGATGAAGCAAAGGCCATCTATATGACCAGCCGCAACATTGCCCGCAAGATCGTGGGTGATGAGACACCAGAAGACCGCATAAAACAGCGCTGTGTGGTCTCAACTGGAGATCCATCTGTTGCAGAGATAATGTGCATTACAGATGATGCTATCAAGGCTGGTGTTGAGGCCATCAAAAGAGGTGCACCAATACTTGTGGACATCAGAATGGTAGAGGCAGGCATCACAAAGAAAGGGCACAAATGTGAGATAATATGCGTGCTTGATAGGGATGTTGATGCTGAACTTGCCCGCAAGCATGGCATCACCAGGACAGCTGCAGGTTTCCTGAAGTGCAAGGACATACTTGAGGGCTCGATAGTTGCAATAGGTAACGCACCCTCTGCCGCCCTTGCCGTATGCAGGATGATAGAACATGGCATCAAACCAGCTATAATTGTAGGCACCCCTGTGGGCTTTGTCAATGCGGCAGAGTCAAAAGAGGTCATCAGGGACATGGACGTTCCGTCTATTACTTGTGTGGGTACCCGCGGTGGCACACCCATGGCAGTATCATGCATCAATGAACTGGTAGCCATTGCAAATGAAAAACAGGATGAATAAGCTGCTCTCTTGCAGCTTGTTACTTTTTTGAACAGTATCCTTGCTATTCTTCACTCGCAAGGTTGGATGGGTATTGTAATTTGCCAATGCTTATTAGAAGGAAGCTTTTAAACTCTTATGGTCTTCAAAATTGGTGCGCCCATTAACTAAATTATCAACGACCTACCTATTTTTCGCGCGCGTGCACCGTGAGCGCCGCCATCTGTGATAAAAAAAACTGAGCTTGAAACAAGTATTATCAAACGAAAGTCACGAATATGATAAAAACCAAGTTTGGCAGTATTGATCCTGTTGAACTGCCCCTCTCTTTTTTGGTTCCATTCAAGTTCACCTTCTTAATCTTATCTTTCAGGCATCGGTCAAAGTATCGCCTACTCAGCATGTTTTGTGCAGTTTGGACCATGTGGCGAAATCATGCGCGCGCGTGAAAGCCGTGGACAGCGCTTGAACATTTAGTTGGATGCCGTGCATTTTTTGAAATACGGGACAATATTAAAGGAATGATAGCTGTCAAACTTAGGATAAAGAAAGTTATAATATCCAGAGACCTGCAATGACAAGCAAGACCCCTGATAATATCTTTATAGATCTTTCATACCTTGCGATCCTGCTGAGCCTTGCAGATGATATATTTGCTGTATAAGCGATAAGAAGCATGGGCACTGCAAAACCTATGGAATAGATAAAGAGCAGTAGAGCGCCGTAATACATATCCTGCTTCAACGTGACTGCAGCAAGTATAGTTCCAAGTACGGGCCCCACACATGGCATCCATACAACACCCAGTGACATGCCAAGGACCAAGCCACCAAGAACACTAGTGCTACCTACATGTACCTTTCCTGTATATCTGGATAGACCACTGAAGATATTGATGTCGATAAGCATGGATATGCCAAAAAGGATGACCATCGACCTTATCAAAAGCCTGACGATCTCCATATATGGTTGGAGCACTGCACCAAAGACCGATGCCATGATGCCCATAAGAGTAAATGAGATACTAAGACCCATCACAATAGCAAAAGGTCTCATGCGCCCATTCCCCGCCGAGTAACCTAGTATCACCGGAAGCAATGGAAGGATGCATGGTGAGAGGACACTTACAAGGCCTGCTAAAAAGGAACTGGCTGGACCTACTGCAAAATGCTCAGGGTACATTTTACCTCATTTTGAGTTCTGCCCCAAAGCCATATCAAGGGTTTGTGTTAGATCTGCCTTTTTTGTGATACCTATGAACCGCGCTTCTTTCCTGTCAAGGGTAGTTATGTCATTTTTCATGTACATGTATTTACCGTTATCGATACCTACTACAATGAATGAATCTGGGACGTAGTAAACGTCAAAGCCCAATGCACCAACCTTTTTAGTATCAATGTACATCACAGTGGCCCGACCTTCATACTCTGCGGCTATCTCCTGCATTATAGGTTTTTGTGCAACACATGCAGGACAGCTTTCATACCCGATCATCACCAGGACAGGTCCATTTTCAAGCGATCTGTTCATATCGCCAAGACCACCGGCCGGTACCATAACACCCTTTCCAGGCATTGTACCTGTGTCATCCCCAAGTGTTCTATCAGGACCTTCTGTGCAACCACTGATAGCTAGAGCAACAATGACCATCACAAAGCACAAGACGGAAATGTAACCATGACCGCGGCTCTTGCAATTCTTTCCTTGCTTGGGATTCAAGGAGATACCCTCCACTTAAGAAGGACCCCTTCCTCTATTCTTTCGGTGCCAAACAGCTCGATTTTTAAAATATCTGTATCCATGAAACCATCCCCATCAACAAAAGTAGGAGCGGTCTTTCCGCCTATGATAAGATTCCCGACGAATGTATAGATCTCATCCACAAGCCCGGCAGATAGCAAACCCCAGTTAAGGGTTGCCCCGCCCTCCACCATCAGTCGTTTTATACCCATTCGGTACAGTATTCCCATGACAGCGCTAAGATCGACCTCATTGTCCCCGGCACAGATCACCGTTGCCTTTTCCTTGAGCCTTTCCACACGGTCTGGGGGAGCAGAAGATGACACTGCTATTACCCGCATACCTTCGCCCTTCACAAATATATCAGCTTCAAGAGATGTCCTTGCTTTGCTGTCGATGACCACCCTGACAGGATTTTCCTGCAGACCTGCATTCTTCCTTTCAGACCTCAGTTCAGGAGACTTGACGGTAAGACTGGGGTCATCAGCCAATATTGTCCCAATACCAACCATTATCGCATCAGAGGAAGCCCTCAAAGCATCCATGCGAGCAAAGTCAGCTTTACCTGAGATCCTTACCTGCTTCCTTTGCTTTGTGGATATCTTACCATCCGCTGACATTGCAGTATTGATGAAGATAAAAGGCCTTTCCATTATGACCATGATATGCCCTAAAAAGTATTAGCCAAAAATTATTCATTCAGTCTCTTTGATAGCATGAAGCAGATTGCGGTCCTTCAGAAGACCCAAGAACCTCTGGTTCGCGTTAACTATTGGCATCTGATCTATCCTGTTACGTTTCATCTTGAGGGCACATTCACTGACACTTGAAATAAAGGCTGCTTTTATGAGATCTGTCACCATGATGTTCTTTGCAGGTATTTCCGGGACCTTGACCCTGGCCACGTTATAATATATGCTCATCGTATCCCTCATGGACTCCCATGTCCAGTCATCATCATCATTTCCACTGGACATATCAGACATCTCTACAGTATCCTCTATGATACTTGCATTGATGATGTCCCTGTCAGTAATTATACCAACGACCTCAAGATGATTGTCAATGACAGTGACCGCTTTTGTTCTTGCAAGCTCCATTATCCTTGCCACCACGTTCAGCGGTGTATCGGTCCATACAGGCACTGATACGGGATTCAGATACTTACCCACATGGTCCGTAATGTTCATATCCGCAATTGCTGCAACGATATCGGCAACCGAGATTATACCAACCAGCCTTTCATCTTCCACAACAGGCAGTCTTCTGATATTGTTTTCAAGTAGTATCTTTGAAGCAACTGCTATATCCTCATTGGGAGAGATGGTTATGGGATTACGGGTCATAAGAAGGGCCAGTTGCTCTTCTTCTGGTTTTTTCAGCAAGTTTGCCCTGCTGACTATTCCCACGACCTTCCCATCCTTAAGGACAGGAACACCAGATACCCTTTTTGCCTTAAGCAAGCTATGGACCTCGTCCCTTGAACCTGGAAGGGTTGCATAGGCAACATCCTTCCTCATGATATCCATAACTTTTATGTTTGCTGGCATGTCTTATTCCTCACCGGACCTGCCACGTACAACAAGCACCGGAACCTTGGAATTGCGGACAACGTTCTCAGCCACACTTCCAAGCAAGAAATGATCAAGACCCCTCTTCCCAAGGGTACCCATGACTATAAGGTCCATTCCACGCTTATTTGCAAACTCGACGATCTCAGAGCCTGGGTGGCCTTCAAGCACCACAGCTTCAAATGGAATGCCTTCCTTCTGTGCAATTTCACCAACTGCCGCTGTTGCCATATTTGCCTCTTTCATGAGAAGCTCATACATCATTTCCCATCCCACATCCATTGGGATCGCTGAAAATGATGCGGTATCAACGACACATACCGAATATAGTTTTGCACCACACATCTTTGCAAACTCCAAAGCATGCCGAACAGCTTTCTTGTTCTGCTTTGAACCATCTGTTGCAACTACAATGTTCTTATACAGTTCGCTTTTCATATTCCCTCTCCTTATGGACCGATTTATATCATATGATCATAGACAAGATATCATCAGGTCTTCCTCTCCTGACAATAGTACTGACAGGATCCTTTGCTCCCGTCATATTATGTGATCTACCGTTGAGGATCATGATCTTAGCCTCGTTCCCTTCAAGGATAGAACCAAAGGTATCAAGCCCTGATATTGCTCCTCCCATTAGTGTACACATAATAAATACTTGTCTATCCTCAAGACCAAATATCTTAGACAACACTTCCATTTCAGAAAACATATTCACAGAATTAAGCATGACATTATCTGTGCCTACAGCTACCCTTATCCCTGCTTTGAGCATATCCTGCACAGGGGACATACCAACCCCAGTTATAAAATTCGAGCGTGGACAGACCACCACTGGTATATCCATATCAGCTATTTCTTTCAGGTCACTGGATCGTGCCTTTGTCAGATGTATCAGCATATCAGGTTCAAGTGAAAGTGCTTTTTGGATGTCACTTCTATCATTCTCTCCAGCATGGATAGCAAAGACCTTATTTTTGCCCTTGGCATGCGCTCTTATAATTTCTAATGTTCCCATATCCACATCATTGGTACCACTCATTCCAATACCATGGGCCGTCTGAAGTATCTGCTCAGTTTCCCTTAGAACGATCTCATCGGATACGGCACTGCTGATATCGACCCTTTGCGGGCGCCCCAAACCCAAACACACAATGTCCAGGTCCCTTTTTGCTTCCTCAAGGGCAAGGATACCCTGCGATCCCCCTTCCCTGAAATCAATAAAAGCACATGTACCTGTCAACATCATATCCCGGATAGAATGCCTCATGGCCTTCACAAGTTCAGTGTGGGGTGTTCTGCTAAGCACCTGATGTTTTAAGCCATCCGGAGGTCTCACAAGAGCATTCAGGTCCCTGTTTACATAATGGTCCTTACAGGGTCCTAGTACAGGATCCTTGAGCACGGAGTCTCCTATATGGGTATGTGCATTGACAAAACACGGCGAGATGATATTCCCAGAGCTGTTGCTCTCCTCGTAGACCTCTTTGATGATGCCATCCTTGATGACCACGCAGCCTTCAATGATGTCCATCTCAGGTCCATATATGATAGTTCCAGAGACAACCTGTTCTGTGGTCATTCTTTCCGTTGTATCCCCCTTACAAAAAAGGGGTTATATTTATATATTAGTTTCTATAAGGTACATCTGCGTATTGTAAGGTCCTTGCATGAGAGTATGGCAAAGCCTATCTGTGAGTGTACAGACAACCTCAATGCGCTACAAACATGATAATGCGAAAAGAGCCTGTCACGAGGGAAACCGGAAGAGACAGCGGGGAACCCATAGAATGAACTTCCGGAGTTAGTGCGCCGGGTGACAGCATTATCACTTTGTTCTCATTATCCTGTAGAGTGCAGTCTTTTGGTGGATCCGATGTCCTTTGAAGATGCTATAAGGGAAACAGATGTGGGTATCATTGTTGACATCGAGGTCACCCCGGGTTCAAAGAGAACGTGCATACCTTCTGGTTACAATCCTTGGAGAAAAAGGATTGAAGTTAAGATATCTGAAAATGCCAGAAAGGGTAAGGCCAATGAACAACTGGTGGAAAGCCTTTCTTTGCTTTTTGGACTGAGACATCTGGATGTTTCCATTGTTGCAGGCATGAAGAGCTCAAAGAAATCGGTCTTGCTTGCAGGGATAAAACGTGACCAGGTAGTGGCACAGATGAAAAAAGGCCTTGATAGTGCTACTGATATCTTGGATTAGGTCATATATCAGTGTTCTGAATACTTTCACATAGCTTGGCTATCATAGATATGGTCATGAAGCAATGTAGGGCCGAGGTGAAACAGATGGATGATTTCTTTCAAAATCTGATAGAAAGAGCTGCTTATTATGAACAGTTCGAAGAATTCGTTCGTTCCTATGAGTGAATGTGCCATGGACAGTGCTCCAATACAGTTGATACATGTACCCTGCCGTATTTCCTCCAAAAATATGAGTGGACCATATTAGCATATAAGACGGCAGGCATCCTCTTTTTGGCACAATGCACATTGTCTGCAAATAGTTGGTGGAACAAAGGGAACAAAGCTCTGCATTGCAGCATCGAGATCGTCTAATTAGCTCATATTTCCTCCATTTTTGATCAGATGACCAGTTAACAATGAACGCGTGCTAAATCAATAATGAAAGACGCGGCACCCCTTTACAGTCCAAGCCCCGACTCACCACCAGTCGCGCGCGATTTTCCCGAGGGGCGGACATCAAATAGGAATCAACGTGAAAAATGATATGATCAAAAAAGCGATTTTGTAGATGTCCTTTTTATAGGAACACGTATTCATTGTTCTGATGTTTGTAATGGAACCTGTCCTATGAACAATGATAACAAACAGAACAGATTGAAGGCTCCTCTTCATGTTTATAGAAAAAAGCTCGAGGACATGGAAGAGATCCTCAGTGATATGTCTCTGCTGACACAGGATGCAGTATTCATAGTTGAAGGAAAAAGGGATGTACAGGCCCTTATTAGCTTAGGTATGCATGCTCGATTTGAAATAGCTACCCAGCGCCCTCTACCATATCTGTGTGATGATATTGCACTTCTCAAAAGACCTGTGGTGATCCTCACCGACTGGGACAGACGCGGTAATATCCTTATGCTTAAGATCAAAAAATATCTTCAGTCACTGGATGTGAACCCCGATACTGAATTGAGGGAAAGGATAGCGTCCATAGTCCGCAAAGACATAAAGGATGTGGAAAGCTTGCCTACCTATATGTCAAAGCTTCGCCAGATAACAGGGGCTAACACTATGGATGGGGATGTCCTTTAAACAGATAGACCTCACCATTCAATGCCAGAACAATACTACATCCTCTCGTTCTGGGAAACATGGGTCCCTTCAAACTCAGGATATATCTCGGACATATCCACAAGCTCTGCATAGGCATTGTGCCTTGGACTGACTATGACCACATGGGCAGGAGGGTGTATCTTTCTGAGCTTACTGATAGCTGCACCAGCATTACTATCTAGCTCAACCAGTGCTGCTGAATTACATTTTGCCCTTAGGGGCACACCAGCAACGCTGACAAGAAGCTTATCTGCAAAATAAGGCTCAATTCGTTTTGGCCTGGAAGCAAATCGCATGTGACCATGATGCTCAAGGTCGTGCAAAGCGACATTCACCTTATCCGGCGTATCACCTCTGACAATAGCAAAGGATTTAACTTCTATACCCATATTAATAACCCCTTTCATTCCACCGGAGACTCTCATCCGGATAACTTACACATGTGCTAGTGAGTTCTTGTACATTATAAATCTTTCTATCGTTGTATATAAAATACAATATATTAGATATAAATACAGGCACGATCATTTACCAAGTTCTTTTGAACGGTTGGATGATGCGATGACCGCCTTCATGAATGCTGCCCTGACACCACAGACTTCAAGCTCATAGACACCCCTTATGGTCGTACCCGCTGGAGATGTGACCATATCCTTGAGTTGCCCCGGGTGGGCACCCGTCTCGAGCATCATCCTTGCAGCACCAAGTACGGTCTGTGCGGCGAGTATCATAGCACTCTCACGGTCAAGACCCTCATGGACACCACCATCTGCCATGGCCTCTATCACTGGAAATATGAACGCAGGTCCGCTTCCCGAAAGCCCTGTGACGGCATCCATCAGGTTCTCCTGAACAGTTATGGCACTTCCCACCAACCTGAAGATCCCAAGGACATCCTTTACATCCTCTGAAGATGCATGCCTGCCCTGTGCCACCGCTGAAGCAGCCTCTGCTACTGTTGCAGCTATGTTTGGCATGACACGCACAACACGAGTACCTGCCATGAGCTCGTTCTCAATGGCCTCCAGTTTAACACCGGCTGCAATGGAAACTACAAGCTTGTCGTGGGTGATGGAGCTTTTTATTGATGCCAGTACAGCTTTGAGTATCTGGGGCTTTACAGCCAGCACAATGATATCAGAGTTCTCTGAGACCTTTACATTATCCTGTGTGACATTTATGTGCAGACTCTCCTTGAGCTCCTTGAGCGAGGGCTCAAAGACATCACTGGCATATATGTCCGCACTGGGAATCTCTCCGGCATTGCAGATACCCCGTATAAGGGCACTGCCCATTTTCCCTGTTCCTATAAAACCAATTCTCTTACCTGATAAGGTCATTATAAACACCTGATGCATCCAAAGATGCCTGGTTAACGTGTATATCGATAGGTCTGTCCTTTTTTATTTCTTCTTGATGGTCACAATATCCCCAAGCGTGGTCCCCTTGCTAAGGTGGTCTGTGCTCCATTTATCCTCTTCGCTTCTCTCGGTGAGCTTGATCTCAAGCTCTTTCTCAAGCTTCTTGCGCAGGTCTTCTTCAGGAACGAGATCTCCCCGCTCAAGTTTTTTGAGCAATGGTGCCTTCTCCTTTATCCTTAGGGCAAGCTCTTCATGGCTCAATTGCTTCTTTTCCCTGGCTTCTCTGATAATATGGGGGTAGTTGTCCACAAGTTCGGTTTTCATTGCCTCAGGAGCTTTACCTGGAGGTTTGGAGCTCCTTCTTGGTACAACAGGTGCAACCGGCGATACTTTCCTGGAGACAGGAGAACGCTTCTCTGCACTTTTCCCATACTGGGAGCATCTGGAGCATACAGTGAGCTCACCACCATCTATACCTATCCTTGAAGAAGGACCCTTGATGTCAGCGCCACAAATTTCACATTCCATGATCTCAACTCGAAAAGTAAAATCTTATCTTTACGAAAGGGCTATATACTCTTTGCACTTAAATAATGTTCGGAGACTTATGAGCGAGACCAGCGGTAGCGAGTTAAATCAGGGCAGGTATGATTTTACCGGCATAAACAAAGCGGAGTACGGTTTCATTGGCGGGGAAAGTGAGGAAGACTTCTCCAAATACTTACTGGACCGAATGAGACAACTGGAGACCAGGAACAGTCTCCTTAAGGAACAATGCGACCAGATGGAGTCTGAAAAGCGTTTTGTAGAAAGTCAGAAGCTTAAATATGAACGGGAGGCCAGAAGGCTTCAGGCCGAGATCGACCGACTGAAAACAGTTCCCCTTGTAGTTGGAACGATAATGCATGTGATAGATAGTGACAAGATCCTTGTTAGAAGCTCCACAGGGCCTCAGTTTGTTGTCAATGTATCCCAATATATCGAAGAAAAGGGTCTGGTTCCGGGGACAAAGGTAGCTCTGAACCAGCAAACACTTGCGATCGTTGAACTTATCCCAGCAGCAGAGGACCCAATGGTATCTGCAATGGAAGTAGCAGAGCCACAAGATGTTGATTACGATAGTGTGGGAGGTCTTGAAGAACAAATACTGGAGCTCATTGAATCTATCGAGCTACCTATTACAAAACCTGAATCCTTCGAACGCATAGGCATCACTCCACCAAAAGGAGTTTTGCTATACGGTGAACCGGGTACAGGCAAGACACTGCTTGCAAAAGCAATAGCCCATAGGACAGAGGCTACGTTCATCCGCGTGGTCGGTTCGGAGCTTGTCCAAAAGTACATCGGTGATGGTGCAAAGCTCGTCCGGGACATGTTCGAGATGGCAAGGAAAAAATCCCCAAGCATCATATTCATAGATGAACTTGATGCCATTGCATCAAGAAGGCTCGATGATGCAAATGGTGCCGACCGTGAAGTACAGCGCACCCTCATGCAGTTGCTTGCAGAAATGGATGGGTTCGATGCCAGAGGCAATGTACGCATAATTGCAGCAACTAACAGGTTGGACGTGCTGGACCCGGCTATCCTGAGACCTGGAAGATTTGACAGGATAGTGCGTATACCCATGCCAGATGAAGATGCCAGGATGAATATCTTCAAGATACACTCTCGCTTCATGAACCTTGACAAAGATATGGACTTTAGGAAGCTTGCCCGTATGACAGAGGGCATGAGCGGCGCAGACCTCAGTGCCATAACCATGGAAGCAGGAATGCTTGCTGTCAGGCTTGACAAAGTATCTGTTGGTATGGATGAGTTCTTTAGGTCTGTCAAAAAGGTACAGTCCAAGATAGAGGTCAAAAAGACAGAATTACCTGCAGGGATGTTCGCTTAAGCACATCCTTATTTTTTACAGTGCCACGATGAGGGCGGAATTGTAGATATAATGGTGATTTTTATATTATGAGCTGCATATAATACCCTATGCAGATCCTGGTCACAGATATCATCGGTACCGCCCTTATAACCTTCCTTATAGCAGTATTTCTATTCATCGACATCATTACAAAGAATAAGCTTGGCTCGGAACTTCGGAGCATAGGCTCAGACATGTCTATTGGAGCAATTGCCATCCAGCTTGCTTTCACAGCGACATTGCTCACAAACCAAAAGATGGATATCCTTTATGAAAATGTTGCATTCAGTATCTTTTTTACTGTATTGTGGGTAATATCAATATGGCTTTCCGGTAAGAAGGACACCTTGAAAAATATGTTATCATACACACTGGGATCCTTTGCACTTTCACTTGCAATACTACAGGTCCTGGATGTATCCAGCCCTATAGAAACCGTGCTTTCTATCAGTGCATCTCTAATTGTATCTACTGCAGGGTTCCTTTTTGCAGATCACCTCAACAATGAGAGGATAGATCGGGACTTCCTTGAGATACTTGAAAAGCTGAACATGTATGAAATGAATGACGACTATAGAAAGATAGAAGCAGGTAAAACAGCCTTTGACCCCCTTGGACCAGCCATTGATATAATCCGGGGTTCCATAAGGAAAAATGAAGAACATATAGCAGTGAACGGTATCAAGGCTTTGGGCACTTTCGGCTCAGACATCATAAGATCAGATGGCAACAATACCCTGGCAACCAAGCATCTGAGCGCCCATCTGTATGAACTGGGAATACTTGCAGATAATATTGATAGAACAGATATCAGCCGTGAGACCATACGGGTATTGGGAGAACTTGGCTACGAATGTGCCCAAAGGAAGATGGAAAAAGCAACAATGAAGGATATTGAGCATCTCCATAATATCTTCAATGTCCATAAGACCAAAGACCACACGATATTGGACAGTAAAGCAATATCATTGAGAAAAGCAAAAACAATGACAGATGTCTACAATATCCTCATAGGTACCCATGCTTTCTCTACCAGACATGAATTGGTAATAGCTGTTGGCAGGATAGGACAGGTTGCCGCAAAACAGGAGATGGGCGAAGCTGTGGAAAAGGCTTTGGAGCTTATGAAGCTTATGGCACTGGATGCCTCTGATAAAGACATACAGACCCTTGAACATGTGCACAGGTCAATGGTGAACATTGCAATCCCTGTTAGGGATAAGAAACTCAAGTTTGCTGAAAAAATGATGATACAGGCCATGCGTGATGTTTGTATAAAAGCAGTGCAGGTATCTGCTGATAAAAAGAAAACTGGTAGAAATAACAATGCACACAAGGAAGCTGTTGCAACATTAAGAGAGATCGGTACCATATTCGGTGAAACTTCCTATTCTGAAATAACTGCTTCCCTGAAAGATATAGGCATAGCAGCTGCCAGGAAACATTCTGATGAGAAGGTCTCTGATGTTATCGTGGAAATAGAGCATTTCTGCCTGCGCGCAGCCGACAAGAAGCTTAAAGATGAAGCTGCTTTAGCTATACATTCATTGGCACAGGTATGTGAAGCCTCGATAAAGGAACAGATGACAAATTCAACTTCCCTTTCCTCAAGGACCCTTGCAGACCTGTCACAAAGGGACGAACTGACCATATTTGTCAACGATGCTGTTTTCGAAATGGCTAAATATAGAGAACTGAACCTGGATATGTTCACACTTTTTGACAGGACATACCGCAACTGCGGCGGACGATAGGTTTGCTTTTCGAAGGATATATGTACTGTAATTGTGTTTTAATGTATGCACATATACTTAAGGTCTGATAAGTGTGAACTATAAGCGAAATTAAAAAGTGCAAATCAAAGTGATCATTATGGAAATCAACGGAGTAGAAATAGAAGATACTTTTGCTGAAGCGTTTTCGATCAAAATAGCAAGAGTGCTCATCACAGCGGCAACAAAGCGCTGGGCAAAGGTAGCAGCACTGGAAGCAACCGGATTTGGTACATCTGTCATCATGTGCCCAGCTGAAGCTGGTATCGAGAGATACGCAAGCCCCAGGGAAACACCTGATGGAAGGCCAGGATACTATATCCAGATATGCACCTTTACCTATGATGCACTGGAACACCAGCTCCTTGAGAGACTTGGTCAATGTGTGCTAACAGCCCCCACGACCGCGGTCTTCAATGGTCTCCCTGCCGCTGAAAAGCAGTTCAATGTAGGCTTTAAGTTGAAGTTCTTCGGTGATGGTATGGAATCCGTAAAAGAGATCTCTGGGCGTAAGATGCACAGTATCCCTATTATGGGAGGAGATTTCCTTGTTGAGGAGAACATCGGTGCAAAAGCAGGTATTGCAGGCGGTAACTTCTTCATCCTCGGTGACAGCCAGATGACAGCACTTACAGCTGCAGAGCTTGCTGTGGACACCATCAAAGAACTTGAAGGTACCATCACCCCCTTCCCTGGCGGTATAGTTGCCAGTGGCTCAAAGACAGGTTCCAACAAGTATGCAAAGTTCATGAAGGCAACAGCCAATGAGAAATTCTGCCCAACCATCAGAGACAAGGTAGAGGGTACCGAGATACCGGCCGATGTGAAGGCAGTGTTCGAGCTGGTCATCAATGGACTTGATGAGGCTTCAATAAAGCAGGCCATGCAGATAGGTATAAAAGCAGCTACCACAGTACCGGGTGTAAAGAAGATAACAGCCGGAAATTATGGTGGCAAACTTGGTAAATTCCAGTTCCATCTGAAAGACCTCATATGAGGTCTTCACTTTTTTAAGGACAAAACATTTTTATGGCCGCTATTGCTTAGTGTATCTATGGAAAAGATAGACCAACTCACCAGACTTCTAAGGAATACTCCATTCAACGCATTTTTTGGCTGGTTCATGGTATTATTGCTTATCCTGATGGGAGCTGTAAACCTGACAGATGGCAGACTGACATGGTTTGCACTTATTGTTTTTGTAATCAGCATCATAATTGCTCCTGCGCTGATGCTGCGTGATATTTCTGTCATGCCTTCGTGGTATTTTGTCATATTGGCGATATTACCAATACTGGGTAGCACTACAGCCTACCATTTGTTCCTTACAGGAATCCCTGTTTATTTCTCAGTGGCGACCATTGCAATGCTGTTCGTAGCAGAGCTAAGCTGGTTCACATCTGTGCGTATGGGAAATAGGTTTGCCGTACTTCTGGTCATCATTACAACACTGGCCATGTCAGGATTCTGGCACCTGCTTCAGTGGGCATTCGATGTATATCTGGGAACTACATTCCTTCTGGATGCACGCACCCCTGAACAGATCAATGATGCGGTGATGTACGAATTCATATATGCGACCATTGCAGGTATTGCTGCAGGCTACTTTTTTGGCTGGTACCTGAAAAATAGCCGCCATGGAAGTAAAGTGCAGATGCCCATAAAGGAACATGCAAAGGAGGAAGAGCACCCTATATCCAAACCCCCATCGTTCATTAGAAAGTTCCTCGGTATATCTGATAAAAGCCAGAGATATGCTATCATATCGATGCAAGCTGGACTTTTACTGATGATAATAATAGGTATCTTGAAGAAAGACCTGTCCACCACCACAAATGCAACTACAGGTCTTGCCATATCATTCGTACCCTTCATTATCACGCGCAAGTTCAATATAAAATACGACACTGGATTGGTACTATGGCTTACGCTTGCAATTTTCCTGCATGCTGCTGGAACCCTTGTATTCTACGATAATATCGCAAGATGGGACAATATCACCCATGCACTTTCAGCAAGTGTGGTGGCTGCTGCCGGGTATACGCTTATTAGGGCCATTGACATCTATGTAGATGAGATATACATACCACCAAAAGTACTGTTCATTCTACTTCTCCTCTTTGTGATGGCAACTGGGGTCGTGTGGGAAATAATCGAGTTCATATCAGATGAAGTGACAGCTGCACTTGGTTTTCAGGCCATATTGGCCCAGCATGGGATCCACGATACCATGGTCGATCTAATATTCGATATGGTTGGAGCTATCATGGTAGCTGCATGGGGAACTGCATACCTTTCAAAAATATCATACAAACTTGCAGCTATGTTCGATGATATGGACAAAAAAAAAGTAAGTAAAAAGTAAATGGCAGATGTTCTGTGATACAGAGATAGCCGCTTATCCCATACCAAGAACTGTCCTTAGCGTAGCCCAGACCACAGAAATGAGACCACTGATAGCCTCAACAGGATCTATGCCCGTGACCTTATAGATAACATGGATACCAAGGAAAGTGCCGATAGTACTACCAACATTGGCCAATGCCGCTACAAGTATCACCCTGAACAGATTGTTTTGCATCATTTCAGAGATCGTATCTGCCTCTATCATAGCCTTGAAATCATCGGTCTTAGGTCTACGGTATTTAGCTTCAGTGATACCTGCAAGCCACCCCGCTGCCAGCATCGGATTCAAAGATGTGAACCATGCAACCAGGAAAGCTGTCAGCACAGAGTAAGGATGACCCCTTGCGATGATCACACCAATAGCACTGAGCACTCCGTTTATCAGGAACCACCATGCAAAAGCAACACCGATGCTTTCAAGGGAAGCACCGGACAGGATGATCAGAGCAAAGGTCCCTATGGCGATAGCTACAATGAGCCCACCGACCAATTTCATCAGACTGAAACGTTTCTTAGGAGCCTTTACAGTGTAATCGATCTTTGGAATGGTTGTTGGGTCATTAAGATAACGTTGTATACCTGCCCTGTGTCCTGCACCTATCACCACGACTATCTTTTTGTTGCCACCGGCCGCAGCTCGGATGATATTATTGGCCATGTAGGCATCCCTTTCATCAATAAGGACCTTGACAGCGTTAGGTGATGAAAGCCTGAACTCTTCCACAAGCAAAGAGACCATATCATGATTTGTTATAGAATCTATATCGATATCATCCGTGCCCCCAATACCAAGAGAGGCTGCAATTAGGCTTGCAAGCATTTTCAGTTTCTCGATGAAACCCATCTTGCTCCAGAAACGTTGTAATGTGACCTGTATATCCCTATCAATAAGAAGTATCTGTGCACCACTTGACTCGGCTGCTGCAATGGCACCTATCATTTCCGCACCTGGCTGGATGCCCATCTGGTCAGCGAACTTCTTCTGTATCGAGGCAAGCAACATGTGCACAAAGTAGAAATATATCTTACCTTCTGAAAATAATTCTTTCACAGAAATAGGGGCACTTTGAACATTGCCTTTGATGGACTCATACCTGCCCCTGCATAATTCCACAGCTACAATATCCGGCTTTTCCCGGCTTATAGTGTCATTCACTTCCCTGACGCTCTTTTCAGAAACATGGGCAGTCCCAACGAGAATTATCTGTGAAGGAGATACTTGTTCAGAAGAAAGCTGTATTGGTGAACCCTGAGGGTCATCACTATGTTCGGACTGAGTAGATAGGTCAGATGTCAATTCTTATCCTCTTTGTTATTTATGGCATTACTGAGGTACTCTTGCTTGTTCTGGATCCATTATGAATATTGGACCCTAGTTCAGCAACATCATTGCTCGCATGAGGTCCGACCTGGAAAGTATACCGACAAGTTCCCCATTGTCCAATACCAACACACGCCCGATATTGCTGCGGTTCATGGCTTTGAATGCATCAGAAGCGGTATCATGTGGAGATACAGAGACGATATTCCTTGTCATTATGTCAGACACAATTTTTCCATAGCGCTCATGCGGAGGGATATTGCGTATATCCATAAATGTCACAATACCTTTTAAAGAATTACCCTTGACCACCGGATAACCCTGATGTTTTTTCTCGAACATGAACTTTGAGAGCTCGTCCACTGTAATATCAGGAGAGACCGTTATTACATCCTTTGACATGATATCCATCACACTGAACTTTTCAAGCAATACCGTTATAGTAGTGACCTTATCTTCCTCTGAAGCTCCTATATAGATGAAAAAAGCTATCATTATCAACCAAGGATTGAAGAGCAGACCTACTATTCCCATGACAAAGGCTATCATTTTACCAAATGTAGCTGCATAGTGTGTAGCCTGTGCATAGTTCATCCTTTTTGCATACCATGCCCTGAGCAAACGACCTCCATCCATGGGAAATGCAGGGATGAGATTGAAGACGCATAGCATTATATTGATAGAACCCAGCATCCCAAACATGAGAAATACAGGCGTCCCAACGAAGGCAGGAGCAAATGAAGATATCAATATATTGAGAACTATCATGACAATGCCGATAATAAAGCTCACAAGAGGACCTGCAAAGGCAATTTTCAATTCCTGTGAGGGGTCCCTTGGAATTTCCTCCATTGAAGAAACCCCACCAAACAACATCAGGGTTATGTCCTTGATCTTTACACCATATCTCTTTGCAACATATGAATGACCCAATTCATGCAAGAGCACACAAATAAAAAGAATTATAGCCGTCAAAGTTCCAAATATGAATGATAGGGTCTCAGATCCAATTCCTGCAAAACCCAATGGCGGTTCTCTGGTTGCAAAAATATAGGCAAATACAGGCAATATCATCAGAAAAGTAAAATGAAGCCTTACAGGGATCTCCAGTATTGTCCCGATCTTAAATGAGCTCATGTAGCAATATTATACAACGTTCATATTTAGTTCTATCTAAAACGAACATATCAATTAACAAATTACTCTTGAATACTTTCACAGTGCTTGGCAAGTACATATATGACATACACACCTTTTGGTGTATGAAAGAGGCTGCAACACGCATCCCTTACACGTTTCAGGGTATAAAGCAGCCTTTCCCCTCACCTCTACCATGTATTTAAGATAAGGGAACTTCAAAGAGACCCAATCACTTTGGCCAGGTCTTCAATGAACATATCTATCCTTTTTTTGTCCATATGAGGCATTATCACCAAGCGCAAAGCTTTTTGATCTTTGCTTATCGATACTTGCCAATTATAACCATTGGATAGTTCACTTCTAACCTGTGCAGCTTCTGGTACCTTGAACACAACGACATTCATCACAGGGTCGATAACAGGATGAACTCCAACGTCAGCTGCTCTTTTGACAATGTAACGGGTCATCTCGATACAGTTGCTTACAATATCGGTGTACCCTTTCCTACCAAGGTGTTTCATCACGGCAAAAGTAGCTGCAACGGAAGCCCCACTACGGGTTCCTGTAAGGGTGTATTGGTTGCTGATAGTAAGATATGGTGTGTATGTCTTAAGAGATTCTAAATATCTGAATTCTCTAAATAACAGGATACCAGAACCGATAGTACTAAGACCCATCTTATGAGGGTCAAGAGCAATAGATGTAACACCTGGAAATGAAAAATCGAACTTGTGCTCAGGTCTTTGTTCCTGCATAAATGGTAGTACAAAGCCTCCAAATGCAGCATCGATATGTAAAGGTAGATCGTTTTCCAATGCAATTGCAGAAATTTTTTCTATAGGATCCACCTGACCACATTCTGTTGAACCTGCCACTGCAACAATACCTATGGTATCTTTATCAATGAGCTTTTCTATTGCATCGACAGATACTTTGTAGTCCTCGTTAAGTTTTGCTCTTCTTATTTCTATGTCGAAGATATCAGAAACCTTATCAAATGAAAAATGAGCTGACTCTGGTACTATTACATTCAACTTTGCATTGGATCTTTCATTCGGTCTTTTATTTCCATTGGAATCTTGGTCATTTTTTTTCTTATGCAGATTTCTCATGGAACGTATAGCCTGAATGTTTGATTCCGTTCCTCCAGTTGTCATGTAACCTTCAGGATTTGCACAATTGAGAATTCTTCCAGCCATACCTATGACTTCTTTTTCCATTGCACATGTGCCTTTAAAGAGACCTTGATCACCCATATTCGATCCAATGAATTGAACATATGCATCAATAGCAATAATATGTGGGGTCGTACACATGGAACTAAGGATCCTTTCATAACTGAGGTCCTTATTTTTTGCATTGGAGAGAAGGAATAGAACTTCTTCTTTGCTTAATCCAGTCTCATTCATCAGCTTAGTAATAATGTAAGATGTTTAAAAGAATTGTGTTCGAAGAAATATACTGAAATATATTGGTTCACTAGTTCATTGGAATAGGTTGCGCTTATGAGTAAAGTTACGCTTATTTATTTGTTTTTTGATTTGTTTTCATTTGTTTGCATATGTTTATCATTATTTTTATGTTTTTTGTACTTACTTTTAATGATAAATGTGTGAAACAGAGGAACCCCATGATTTCGACTGGAACTTAATAAAGGGTTGATCAGGAAAGCATTTTTTTTCAAACATATTTTTTTAGAAAGAAAGTTATATATACAAACGTTTTCATACTTACAGCACCATACTTTTTTTTTAAAATAATAAAATGTTGAGTACAACTTTTTTTTCGTCTCCAGAAGAAACCATGGGGTCTCTGTCCTTTATAAAAGTTCCAATGGAAATAAAGGGGTTAAGCTCTTTAAAGTTCCACAAGAAGCCTTAATTTGTTTGTCATTTTGTTTATCATTTTGCTTGCATGATACGTTTGATCTCATACATTTTTAAGTTGTAACTAGTTGCTATTTAAATTGTACGTTAACGATATGTAATAAATAGATCATAAAAATCAATATTTTAAAATTGTTTTATCTCTCCACTCGAAACAGAGGGGTCTTTACCATAACAATTAATAAGCGTTGCTTCCTATGTATCCATTGGAACTCCAACAATAACATGTTACATTTATTGTAGCAAATCTTGTTGTGGTGGTATTTGACTTATTGTTATATTGATGATATCAGGGTGAATAAAAAAATGCAAAATAAATCATTGGATGGTTTGTTTCAGGAACTATTGGAAAATGAACCTATTTTTAAAAACAAAGAAGTTTTAAGGCATTCTTACACCCCAGATTCGCTGGTTCACAGGGATGAGCAGATAAACGGTCTTGCTTCTATCCTTGTTTCAGCTCTACGAGGAGATACTCCCTCAAATATTCTCATTTATGGAAAAACGGGCACTGGAAAAACGGCTGTCACCAGACATGTAGGTATTGAACTCGAGAGAAAAGGTGAATCTTTAGGAACTCAGTGTAAAGTGGTCTATATGAATTGCGAAGTCATTGATACGCAATACCGATTGCTTGCAAATCTTTCAAGACAGTTCGGTGAAGATGTCCCTATGACGGGCTGGCCTACAGATCAGGTCTTTGCAAAATTCAAAGAAGCTATAGACTCAGAGAAACAGGTTATCATAATAATTCTCGATGAAATAGATAAGCTCATCAAGAAAGGTGATGATGTGCTCTATAATCTATCAAGGATCAACACAGATCTCAAGCAGGCTAAGGTCAGCATGATAGGAGTATCCAATGACCTGAAGTTCACTGAGTTCCTTGATCCAAGAGTGAAGAGCTCACTTGGAGAAGAAGAGATAATTTTCCCACCATATGATGCTGATCAAATAACTGATATCTTGCGGGAAAGGGCACTCATAGCCTACAAGGAAAATGCGCTTGATGATGTGGTAATTCCTCTATGTGCTGCATTTGCTGCCCAGGAACATGGAGATGCAAGACGTGCACTGGCCCTTCTCAGGGTTGCAGGTGAAATCGCAGAACGTGAAAATAAGTCTAGGGTTGAAGAATACCATGTCAAGACCGCGCAGGAAAAGATCGAGATCGATCGAGTGATAGAAGTAGTGCGCACTTTGCCAACCCAGTCAAAACTGGCGCTATATAGTGTGATGTTGCTAAGGAACAATGGTTACAGGAATGTCACAACAGGTGAGGTCTATAATGTCTACAGGCAATTGTGCATGCATGTGGATATGGATATCCTGACACAACGCCGTGTCACTGACCTTATGTCAGAGCTAGATATGCTTGGTATTGTAAATGCGGTCGTTGTTAGCAAGGGTAGATATGGCAGAACAAAGGAGATCGTGTTAAGTGTGCCCATTACAAGCACAAAAAGAGTATTGTTTGAGGATTACAGGCTAAAACCACTTGATGGGTTCAAGCCTGTGCTGACAACTCAATTGCATCTGTGATCATATGCACTGGACATGGTCACTGTTTTAATGTGACCATTGTCAGAAACTGGGAAGCATGAGCCTTAGGTATCCAAGGTATGGTATCCTGTACTTTGCAACTCCTATGACCCATTCTTCCTTAACAGGCATCAGATAGCTTACCTGTCCTTGCTGATCATAGTATTTGTTCGTTACCACGTTGTCTCCCTTGGTGATGTAACCTGAGTATGGTGCAGGGTATCCATTTTCCCACATAGGTTCTCCTTTTTCCACATGGTACATAGCTCTGTGGATGATAGGAGTGACCCCTTCTTTACCATAGGGCTTGTACAAGATGACATTACCATAGTTGCCAAATGAAGTGTAGGCTTTTTCTTTACCTTCTGCGTAAGTTATGACCTGTGTTCTGTCTATGCTTTTGATGAATATGATGTCACCTATGTTCATATGAGGTTCCATGCTACCGGATTCCACAGCTACCATAGGTGTCCACATACCAAATACCATATAGGAAACAGATGCGAATACTATGACTGCCAATATTACTGATACAAGGTCCCGTGCGAGTGATACAAGGAAGTTGTCACTCTCCATGAATTGTCTATAGATATCTTTTAGATCCATTATGCATCTTTCCTGTGCAAAGCACGCAAAAATATATTTGAGCGATACTACTATAATAGATAATTACTTCCGTCTATAATTGCATTACTGTTGCATTACCATGAATGAAGCCGATGTACTTACAACCTTCATTGAGGAAGGTTACCAGATAAGCCCTGAAGCGGTGGAGCTGATATGCTCTCATTGTTCTGCCAGGGAACTTGTGAAGCATATCCTCAATAATATTGATATGTCGGTGCTTGTTGTGGGTGTTGAGCACATACACCTTGAATCCTTTGTGGCTGAGGGTGATGCTGAAATTGTTTCTGAACTTGTATCTTCCGAGCTGATGGCCGAAGATATAAGGGATCCTGAAGTTGCACCAGGCTATCTGCCTGAATTCATGAGCAATCCTGTTACAATATTGTCCGATATCTCTGATAATTCCACATGTGTGGGTGAGTACATGGAATTTGTGCAGTATTTCAGGAATCGTTACAGTAGGCTGAGCGAGATAATACGTTCCCGTGTGAATGCCAGACCCATTGAAAGCCTTAACAAGAACCGGGCAGTGAACAAGCGTGGTAGTGGGGAGCAGAGCGAGATCTCAATAATCGGCATGATATCTGACATCAAAAGCACAAGTAATGGGCATAAGGTCCTGGAAGTGGAGGATCCAACAGGTAGTTTTTCAGTACTTGTGCGCACAGCTGATAAGGAGCTCTTTGAGCAGGCCATGCGCCTAGTGTTGGACGAGGTGGTAGGGTTTTCTGGAACTCTTACCAATGATGGAAAGCTCATGATAGCCCAGAAGATAATACTGCCAGATCTTCCAAGCAATATGCCAAAGAAAAGTGGTAGCTTTGGTAAGGCTGTGCTGACCTCTGATGTGCATGTGGGAAGTTCCACTTTCCTTGAAGAGCAGTGGGAGAATTTCATTGATTTCCTGAAGGGTAAAACGGATAACAAAGCTCTTTTGGATATTTCCAGAGAGGTGCGTTATCTATTGGTGGCAGGTGACCTTGTTGATGGTATTGGTATATATCCCGGACAAGAAAAGGAATTGAGGATACCAGATATCTATGATCAGTATAAAAGGGCTGCTGAATATTTTGCTGAACTACCCAGGCATATCAGTGTTGTTATCTCTCCAGGTAACCATGATGCTGTGCGGCAGGCTGAACCACAGCCAAAGCTTCCAGAACGCATAAGGGCGGATTTTTCAGATAATGTGACGTTTGTAGGAAATCCTGCAATGGTCGATCTGGATGGTGCAAAGGTCATGCTGTACCATGGTCGTTCTATTGATGATCTTGTGGCTTCAGTGCCAGGTGTATCCTATCATGCGCCTACGAAAGGCATGGTCGAAATGATGAAGTTCAGGCATCTTTCTCCCATCTATGGAAGTCGTGTGTCGATAGCACCTGAGAGGCATGACCATTTTGTGCTGAGCCAGATACCCGATATCCTGCACTGCGGTCATGTGCATACCATTGGTGTGGAGTGGTACAAGAATGTCCTGTTGATAAATTCAGGCACTTGGCAGTCCCAGACCGAGTTCCAGAAAAGGATGAACGTTGTTCCAACTCCGGCCCAGGTCCCTGTTGTAGACCTATCGACCTTCAGAACAAGCATTCTGAGGTTTGATGAGTAAAGCTTACAGATATCAGGGTTTTGGATATATATAACAGAAAGTGTTTTATCGTTTATTTACTTATTCTGTTCTATGTCTACTAAAAATAATAAAAACGAAAAGTTAATGGACGCTGCCCTGAAGATCTCTAAAGGTTCTTTTCTTAATGTAAATGATATTTACATAATATTGACCTTGATGCAGAATAGTAAGATGACCAATGCTGATCTGGCTGATCTAATGGGTTTTAAGGATGGGAATGCTGTTGCCTATCATCTGCGCAATATGCAGAACAATGGTATTATCGGTCGTTATACTCTTATTCCAAACTGGAGGAAGATGGGTCTGACCTCGGAGTTCATCATTGTTGCAGAGGCAAACAGTGAAGAACAATTACTAGAAATTGAAAAGATGCATGTTTCCGAGGCTGATGACTATAGTTCTAGGATCGGACCCATTGTTGTTACGCCAACCATCGCCGGTTGTGTCATTATTGAGAACATCTATCATTGTTTTGGGGATCGCAAGATGGCCCTGATAATTGGTCGTGCCAGTTCAGATCAAGATGCTGCTATCTATTGCAAGAACTATCTTGTCAAAAAGTATCCCGGTATAAAATTGGATCTGATGATGAATAAGTACCGGACCGTTAATGAATACTTCATAGATAAGGAAATGGTAGAAACTATCAAAGGTTATTTTCAGATGATGGGTGAGCCTTCGGAAGTTATGAGAAGTCTTGAAGATATGAAGCACTGATAGAGCACTGATAGAGACTGATATCATTTTCATTATCGATTTTTCCAATTCACAGGCAAAGTATATGTTTGGCAGTTATTGCCCCTCGGTCCCAGTTTCATACATCCTGCCAGCGCTTGTGATACTTGACAATGTTATCAGATGGATCAGAATAAATAGAGCATACCGGCATAGCTAAATAGTCAACGGTGTTCCCGTGTTCTTGCGTGTACGATGTTTGTCCCTTAATGCAGAACTGTCAAACTTGGGTTACAAGGAGATTTAGTTTAATAGTCTTCAAAGGTGTTGCGCCGCCTAAGCTAAATGCTCAATGAGTATGCCAAATTTCACACGCGCGCACACTGATTGCCAGCCCAATCATCGATAAAAGAACAGCTCTGTAGAAATCCTACTTTTTCTTTTATTTTGACCTATTAATTTAAAAAGGATAAATCCCCTGAGTACAGCTAAATAGACAAAATATTTCTTCTAATTGACATAATAATAGAAAAGATCAAAGAAGAATGGAGCATAAACATGGGGAAACGCAAATTTGGGGATAGAAAAGATGCAAGACAATTACGCAATGATGAAATTAGCCCAATCCAAGCAGTTGTGCCGTATATTTCATCCAAAAGAACCGAAAATGAAGTATTTATAAACCAAAAATTTGATGTGACCAATGTAATAAAATACCTCAACGAAAAAAATAAAAATAGAACATTGAAGATCACATATTTTCATATATTCATCACAGCTTTTGCAAAAACAATTCATTTAAGACCATGGTTAAATCGATACATAATTGGAAGTAAATTGTACCAACGCCATGATGTCATAATATCATTTGTAGCTAAAAAAGAATATACGGATGCTGCCGGTGGCATCGTTATTGCATTTACGGCCAAAGCAAGTTATACACTTGATGATATAGCAGAGTACATCACAAGTACAATTAAAAAATCCCGAAGTGAAAAAATAGATAGCATAGATAATGTACTCTCACTCATTCAACGGCTACCTAGTTTTATGAGGGTTGGTTTGATGAATTTTGCAAAATTTCTTATATTATATGACTTATACCCCGAATCTGTTTCAAAGCAGGATCCAAACTTTTCCACCATCCTAGTTACGAACTTGGGAAGCTTAAATTGTGATGCAATTTATCATCATCTATGTAACTATGGAAGTAAATCGGCAGCAATTGCCATTGGAAATATTCATAAAGAAGAAGTGGTCATGCCTGATGGATCTAAAGTAATTCGAGATATTGTAAATATTGGGATCACAGTAGATGAAAGAATAACTGATGGCTTCTATCTTGTGAAATCTATTAAAATTCTGCAAATGTTACTAGATAAACCTGAAATCCTTGAAAGACCCTTGGGTGAGCAAATTGACATCGGCAATTAAAGCACCTTGGCTGAAGCACTATGGTTCTATGCCGCACACTTTGGAATATTGCAACTGCACAATGTTTGAGATGTTAAAAGCACCAGCTTCTCTACACCCTTTGGATATAGCATATGATTTTTTTGATACACGCTGTACTTATAAAGACTTCTTAAAAGGTATTTGCATATTGGCTGATGCTTTCACCAAGATAGAAATAAAAAAGGGAGATCATGTCATAATATGTCTGCCAAACTGTCCACAGGCACTATATGCAGTATATGCACTAAATAAAATTGGAGCAATAGCAGTGATGGTGCATCCTTTATCCTCAAGTACCGAGATAGAGTTTTGCATAAATGATACAAAAGCAAAGGCAATGCTGGTACTGAATAATCTTTACGGAGTTATAAGAGATATAGAATGTACAAAAAATGTTCAAATAATAATCACATCACTTTTTGATGAGGTAAGAATACCTGATAAATATGCATATCAAGCCATTGAAACTTGGAAAAATAAAGCTAGAAAGACAAAGAAAGGAGTATTAAAATATAAGGATCTCAAAAAATTAGGTACTGCTGCAAGAAGTCAAAAAGATATACAAAATAAAATGAATGCTCGATGCAAAGGAAATTCAATACCAATATCCACAAATGGTCACGATATTGCTATTATTATGTATACAGGAGGCACAACAGGTAAACCCAAAGGTGTAATGCTTACAAATAACAACATAAATGCAGCAGCAATCCAAATGCTTTGTTTTGTTAGCATTCCAGATGAACGAGGAGCAGCATTATCAGTGCTTCCAATATTCCATGGATATGGACTTGTGGTCACTATTCACTGCCCTTTAATTACTGCTTGTACATGCGTTTTGCTTCCACGCTTCTCACCTAAGACCTTCTCAAAAATAATGAAAAAGAAAAAGATCAGAGCTCTTGTGGGAGTACCTACTATGTATGAAATAATGCTAAATAGTAAGTATACAAAAAATATAGATCTATCTTCTTTAATAATTGTAATTACAGGCGGTGATATATTAAAAGTCGACCAAAAAAAGAGAATCGATGCTTATCTGAAACAAAATCACTGTGAACATGAAATTCGTGAAGGGTATGGAACAACAGAGTGCGTTACTGCGAGTTGTTTTCAGCCAGAAGCATTTCAGAAAGAAGGAAGTGTTGGCATCCCTCTACAAGACATGTATTATAAAATAGTGCATCAAGGCACAACTATTGAATGTGAATATTGTCAAATTGGTGAAATATGCATATCCGGACCCACGCTAATGCAAGGTTATCTAAATGATCAAGAAGCAACTGATGCAGTTTTAAAAATTCATGAAGATAAACGGCTGTGGTTCCATACAGGAGATTTAGGAAAGATGGATAGCGATGGTTTTGTATATTTTGTACAACGCATTGATAGAGTCATTGTGTCATCAGGATACAATATAAATCCATCACAAATTGAAGAAATATTGAATGCACACCCAATTGTGGAGAGCTCTTGTGTGGTAGGAGAAGATGATGCAATAAAATCACAGAAAATAGTCGCGTATATTGTACTAAAAAAGAATTTTAGTATGGATGAAAAAATTGATACGCAACAAGATAGTAAAAATATAATAAAACAAGAGATCATATCTTATTTAAAAGGCAGAGTATCTCAATATAGCTTACCTGAGAAGATTGTTTTTTTAGAAGAAATGCCCCTCACAAAATATGGCAAGGTAGCATATAACTCACTTTCCACTGATGTTTCATAAAAAGTGTGTATTTTCAACTTACAGGACAAGTTTGACAGCATTCCAAAATTTAGAGATGATGGATGAGGAAGTGCGAAAAGAAAGTTGTACTATATGTTGTGGTAAATGCAAAGCAAGCTAACGTTGAAATCCAAGTTTTAAAACTTGCCGCAATTTATATAAGAAAAGTAGATTAATATAATTAAAAAGACATCTCGTAGGAAAAGATCGAGATGATGGAGTAAACACCATGACTAGTGATAATTACGATGATCCTTATGAACACAAAGACTATGATGGTCACGATAATGAGTTCCAGGATAACAATTCATACTCAAGATCAAATAACCGCAAAACGGTATCAAAAACTACGAGTACAACAGGTAGAAAAATTATTATGCTTGTTGTTTCACTTTGTATACTTGCTGTAGCTGGTGCCGGGCTGGTATGGTATGGCCCAATGTTTATGGGCCCAAAGGATCTGGGAGTTAGATATAATGAAGCTGATTATTTACGAGCTTTGGACAAGGCTGACCTTTCAATAAATTTCAAGGGTCAGTCTGGGCAAACCATTGATAGTTATATAGAAACCTTGCCTGGAAAGAAAGCTACTGCAGATGATTTCAGAATTATAGCAACAGGTTTCGAAGAAAAAAAGGTTGTACTTAGCAATTCTGAAATGACAGCACTTTTGAATGGAATGGCTCCGATCAATCTATGGTTTGATAAGATCCAAGTGAAAGTAGACAATAATGGGCAAACAGAAGCTTCAGCAAAAGTTCACTTGCCTGGAATTATTGATGATGTATATCGAAATGACCCTCGAAAAGATGAGTTTAAAGATCTGACAAAAGCTCTACCAGAATACGTTAATGTTTATTATAGCGGACAGTTCGATGTGTCTGATGCAAAAGTAGATATGCGTGCTGATGTTGCTACAATAAACGGGATAGATGCAACAGTAGATACAAAAGGCATTACACCAATTGATGCGGTAGAAGATGTTTTTTCAAAATTGCTTTTAACTACAATTCCTGAGATAAAAGTCAATACAATAAAGACCGATGAAAGTGGTAATTTTGCAGTTGACTGGTATTTCCCAAGTAATATTGAAATTGAACCAAAAGCGTAATTCTGAGTATTAATGAATATAAAAATTGTGGCTAAAAGCATATATATGCATGATTTATTGTCATGGAATGCATTATTTTTGGCTACAATATCTTTTTATAGAAAATAAGTCATGAAGAATTAGTGCTAGCAATAAGGATTTGCCCATTTTTTACATACGATCATATCTTTTGTCATGTGCTTTGATATCATGGATCCAGCACAGATTCATGTGTAGTGGTGCGCGAAAAAGCACGTGCGTTCCTTTGACCGTTTATAGGGACTAAGCGTTTTAACAAACTATTTGAACTGTTAAAACCGGATCGTATCATAACAGAGATCTGGTTAAAACGATGTTCTCTGTCCTGAAGAGGAAATATGGTGAGGGCATTCGATCAAAGAGGACACTTGGTGAAGCTTTTTGTTTGCTATCTACCGACTATAATGAGTATCAGCAATTTAGTTTTAGAATTTATATGTATTGTTATTTTGATTTGCATCGTTATTTTTCACTAGTTATTTTTAAATTTTTTATTATTTTTACATATTAATTTATTATTCATACTACTAAAAATCCATTAATCGTATATGTATTAGTTCATATTACCGATTTTTCATAATTATTGCATATTATAACAATATGATGTTTGCAATTAGTTGTTTAATTCTTATTTAAGATACATTTTTTGTTATTTTAGCATTTTATTGTATATATTAAGAATATAACTGCTATAATAGATAATAAATTAAGTAACTATAAATATATCTACGACTATACGTATAACTAGAGGAGTTCAGAACAATCGCAGAACTGAGTATGAAACCCTCGTTCCAAAAGGCATGGTTCATGTAGCTTTGTAATATTTTAAGCTTATTGCACTTTAGCCTCTGGTATGCAGAAAAATCCCAACGATGCAAAGATCCTAAGCACTGCCCATAATACCGACGTTTTGCATAGAAGTATGAGCAAAATCTCATTGTTTATGGCGTTTAATGTGTGAGATACGTGTTGGATGGGCTTTCTCAGGATAGTATATCAAAAGGACAAATTAAAATGATAATAAAGGTGAAAACTAGTACAGGAAACAAAATAACTTCGCCATTTCTTGTAATGTTGCCCTTTCTCATTCCAATATGTCCATAATACATATATACTCATCAGCTTATAAGAACATAATACAAAAGAAATCATACAGCACGGCACTGTAGTTATAAAATATGTATACTTTGCCATATTTATGTCACAGGTATACTGTTTATAAGATATGGTGCAACTAAAAGCACGATATAAATGCTAGCTGGAGTTTGGGGGCTCTTCAAATCAACCAAACTCCAGAGATCAGCCAAAAGGCATCGTTCATGTGGGCTTTGCGAGTATTTTAAGCTTACTGTACTTTTGCCTTAGCTTGTAGAAGGTCGTTATGTATGGATCCCTTAGCACCTTTAAAGGTTCAAGGTTTCAACAATATATAATGCATCTGCCCTCTAAATCTATGGAGTATAGTAAAATGTCAAATAATAATACGCAAGGTTTTGGGAGATATCTTCCATTATTGATATCAATAACGCTTTTCGCATTTGGAACATATGACGGGATCATAAAAGGCAATGGTCAGAGTTATTTATTAGTACTGATGGCTTTGAGTGCAATTTTTGCATCGATTGGGTTGCTACTACACAAACTTCAGAAATATTTCAATATATTGGCCATGCTTGCTATCACATCAACATGCATACTTTTGTATATACAAAAAGGAAACAATCTAATATTAGTCCTAGGCATCGTTCTATTTGCAGTTTCTATCATGAAATTTCTACAAAAACAAAAAATAGAGGGATAAAGAAATGTACAATATATTATTGTTCTCAGTTGCATTCATTGCATGCTTAGTATTGGAATATATGTCAAGTGGAGTGCTTAGTGATGGGATCGTACCGGGCATAGTGATCGGTATCGGTTTTGTCCTGGGTCGTATCCTGTACCTTAAACACTTGAAACCTCACCGACCTTAAAATAAACTGCTCTAGAAATTCCAGAGCTCATTTTTTCTTTTAGAGGGGACATGAAAATAATATCTTTCACATTAGCATTCTTGCTTATCATATCAGGAACAGCAATAGCCGATGCTGAATTTTTAACCCCTTTAGCACTGACTGACCTTCATGGGAATTCCACTCATCTTATTTCAAACCCACAATGGAGCCGGGATGCAAGTTACATGCTTTTTTCATCAATTGATGCCACTACCATTCATAACCAAAAAAAGTGGCACTATCTGGTAGATATAGAAAATCGTACATATGGCGAAATTGATTACGGAATTAACGAGATCGATAGGGGCTTTATTGGCACAGCATCATGGTGTCCTGATGCTAGTAAGATCCATTTCATTGCAAGCAAGATCCTTGGAATAAACTCTGGGATACAGGCAGTCATATGTACCCCTGATGGGAAAAACTTAAGAGCAGTTGGGTCTACTGAAAAAACTTCAATTAACAAGATATTAAATGGTCTTGGCAATCTTGTATGCCGAAGTAACATTGCATTTAGCCCCGATGGCAAGAAAATATCTTATGAATACAGTGACAGAAAAAATGTTAATACATTATACACAGAAGACCTTGATGGAAGAAATGTATCCAAGATAAGGGAAAAAGCATACTTTCTTGCATGGTGTTCCGCAGATACCATACTTTTTACTACCAGTGAAGGTGCCATACAATTATCAGGAATAAATGGGGAAAGTATTCGGGCATTTATTCCACAAGAAGGTGAACGCTACATATTTTCATCCTTAAGTCCTGATAAAAAGAAGATAGCATTCAGAACATATGGAGATGACATATCGGCTGCCACTGGTCTGTGTCATATTTCAGATCTCGATGCTACAAATACTGTAAGCTTTAGCGGTGCAGATCTAGAATATTTCGACGACAGTGCAGTTCCAAAAATATTTGGGCAATGGCGTCCAGAACACTCTGAGATGCTTTTATGTGAAAATGGAAATTTATACATACTGGAAGGAATAGCATATGACAAACGACTGATATATTCAGGAAATGCAAGCAATCCCCAGTGGTTCCCTGATGGTAAGAAAATACTTTTCATCGACAAGCAGAGCCTACTATGTTCAATAGATTTTGATGGCACAAATCTTCTGCATATATCAGAAATAGGAATAAACAACAAGTTCATATGGAAAGATGGTCGAAATAAAATATCCATTGACCCAACTGGAACGCATATTGCATTTAGTTCTGCATTAGACCAAAAAGGAAAGACCCTAAAAAATGAGCCTTCTATCGATGCTGTTAAGTTTATTTCAGCACCGGTGTTTTTAGTGAACTCAAATGGTACAGGTCTTGAACAGATAACACATGCTAAGCAAGGTAGACATTATTTTGCAGATGGGTGGAGCCCAGATGGAAACTTACTTGTAATATCTTATTTCCAATATTCCGGTAGAAAACATGGAAATAAATTCCTTTATTCAATTGATGGCACAGATATATCAAGCGGATGGGAAAAGGTAGCAATAAGTCAGATGATCGGATCTGGCAGTATGGCGGAAGATGGTCCTTTTGTTCTCAATGAGACCATAGCTCAAAAAGAGAAAAATGCGGATGATACTAAACAAACACCCGGTTTTAGTCTTATGGAGCTATTTGTTGCAATGGCAACTGTGCATATGTTTGGGCGGAGGAGGAACTTATGAGTTCTACCAATGTCATCATGACAATAGCAAAAAAAGAGTTTGCAGATAAGTTGCATGAGAAAAGCATAGTTATCATGGGGGCTATTTTTATGATAGCTTTGTTCGTTTATACACAAACCTATGCTACCAGTGGTTTTATGAATGTTGTCCAAACCGTTGCAATATTTTTCCCTTTACTTGGTATTGCCCTTGGATATGATTCAATTGTAATGGAAAGAAAAAGTAATAGTCTCGGAGTTCTGCTTACACATCCTGTATTCCGTGATAAGTTGATAGCAGGTAAAATACTTGGTCTAAGTTTTAGTGCTTTATTTGTCGTTTTTTTATCTCTTACATTGATAATGGCAGCTGATCTTTTGATAAGTGGAAAGATAGCCAGTTTTGAAAGCATGCTACGGATATATATCTTCGGTGTTTTCACTTTCCTGTATTTGTCCATATATATCTCGTTAGGGTTTTTATCATCGGTAATTTGCAAGAGTGAGATATCTTCCTTGACATTTGGGGTCATTATTTGGATCAATCTCTGTTTTGCCTTGGGCTCTACAATTTTGATGTTGACATCCCTTATTACAGGTGTGCATATGTTTAGCGGTGCACCTGAATATCTGTCAACGGGCTATAAATTACTTCATGTATCTCCTATTCATTATTTTTCAGAACTTGTATGCGGATGGCAAGACATGAGCTATGGGTCCTTTGGATGGCAACCTGAAGTTAATGGATTTTTGGATACAGACTACACACTGAGTTATCTCATAAATTATTACAAATGGAATATTTTGTTTTTACTAGTAGCTCCTATTTTTTTAGTAATGATAGCTTATGGTGTATTTTTAAGAGAAGATATCTGAGGTGAGATCGTGTCCTTTAATATTAACAATATCTTTGAAATTGCAAAAAAGGAGTTCACTGATCACGTCTCAAGTAATGTGTTTCTTGCATTTGCAGCTACATTTACATTAGTTGTCATGGCACAGTCATATGTTTCGGGGATGCACTTGGACTATTCTTCATCTGTTCTTGGTGCACCAAATGTGATGGAAGGATTTAGAGGTATGTCTATGGTCGTTGGTATCTTTGCCCCGCTTATTGGAATTGTGATGGGCTTTGATGCTGTTGTTAAGGAGCTGCGTGCAAGCACAATGAATGTATTGTTAACGCATCCTGTATTTAGAGATACTATAATACTTGGAAAGCTACTTGGTGCTGGTTTATGCATTCTGCTGACGTTTGTGATTGCAATAAATGTAGCGGCTGGAGTCATGTTTTATGTTGGGGGAATGCCGGTTACTATGGATTACCTTATTCGCTTGGAGTTTTTCTTGCTCATTGCATCTCTTTATTCCTTTTTTTTCCTATCTTTATCGATATTTGTATCGGTTATTATAAACAGATCAAATGTTTCTTTATTGTATTGCCTCTCGATTTGGCTTCTTAGCACAGTTTTATTTTCTCAATTGCTATACACTTCGGTCTTTATTATTACAGATGACCTTCAAACATCATTGGATGCCACACGAAGCATCCTTTGGGTAACACCGGTAAATCATTATGCTCAAGCATCGGCTGGTATGCAGGACGTGATGAAATACCTAGAATATCCACTTCCAATCAACGGTATTTTCGACACTGCCCACAGCCTAAGCGCATGGCTTCGCGAGTTCTGGTCAAGCCTTGTCTATCTTTTAGTGACTCCAGTGCTCTTTTTGATAGCATCCTTTATCGCCTTCCTCCGAAAAGATATCACTCTCTAATACAGGACAAAAGACATGATACACAAAACAAAACTCCTATCACTCGCACTACTGCTCCTCATCCTCCTCTCCACAAGCACTGCACTTGCATGGTCAAGCTTTCAATATTCTGATAGAACATATGGCAATAAATGCTTATACTCCATTGATGGCATGGACTTGTCGACCGGATGGAAAAAACTTCCATTAAATCAGATAATTGAAGATAATGGTAATATTTCAGACGATACTTTTCATGCTGAAAGCATAAGTGAAATACAAAATGAAAAAAATATCAATAATACAAAGCATTCGCCGGGATTTAATTATTTTGATCTATTTGTGGCAATGATAGCGATATTTTTACTTAATTGGCGGAGAAGACCTATATGAGTTCTATCAATGTCATCATGACAATAGCAAAAAAAGAGTTTGCAGATAAGTTGCATGAGAAA
>CAZBJM010000009.1:47746-47867 GCA_964492225.1 uncultured Methanosarcinales archaeon | reverse complement strand
CTACCCCACTCCCCAACCCGCTCACGAAAAACGGGTCATGGTTGGAAACATAGTTATTATTTAGTACATATATTTAGTACATAGCTAGATATAACGAAAGATGCGGTTGCGTCTTCTACCG
>CAZBJM010000009.1:0-47646 GCA_964492225.1 uncultured Methanosarcinales archaeon | reverse complement strand
AAAACTTCTCCGAATTTTCCTACCGAAAACTTCTCCGAATTTTCCTACCGAAAACTTCTCCGAATTTTCCTACCGAAAACGCGGCACCCTGTTACAGTCCAACCCCGGCCCGCCGCCATTCGCGCGCGTTTTTCCCGAGGGGCGGGCATCATATAGGATTTAACGTGAAAATGGAATGCTTAAAAAAAGTAATAAGGATATAAAGCGAAATTCTGATCCGACAACCTCATTTAGTACATATTTCCTGTGTATTGTCTAGTAAGTATTACAATACAGTTGTTTGATGGGAACTGGTTAAGCATGGAGCAAAAGTATAGTGCATACGTGCACCGATGACGTCATGCATGACCTCTAAGGCGAAACTGTTAAAAAAACAAAAAAGCATTAGTGGACTGGTCGGGAATTGAACCCGAGGCCTCTACCATGCCAAGGTAGCGATCTTCCCCTGATCTACCAGCCCGGTACTGGCTACATACGGGTATCATATCAAATAAAGTTATCGCTAGGAATCAAGCACCAGTTGTTTGCAGATGTAGATAAAAAGTGAAAATGCGTGTTCTGAGCGAAATATTAAAGTACAAGTGTGAGTATTAGAGGGTCGCTTGAATGGTTTGCATTCAAGTGTCAATGAAATAGGGCCCGTAGCTTAGCTCGGTGGAGCGCACGGCTGATAACCGTGAGGTCCTGAGTTCGAATCTCAGCGGGCCCATTATTGCTTTCTTTTCTGAACGGTGTTCTAATGCGTGACTTACAGTATCTGCTATTTGCTCATCATTATGGAAATATCAACCTAATCTATAATCGATTCTGAAAAGTATACGTTTCGGACTCTCTACTTTGTTGTATTAACAATTAATATGTTATTAAAGCTTATACTAATCTAGTGTCTTATCAAAGGTATGGAAATTAATCAAACCATAACATATTCATTACACATATACAAAAATAATAAGGCTGTAAATTCAGGTCAAATGACATTCAAGCCTTCAGAAAAACGGAATTAGATGATGGAGATATTGCATGTTAGGAAATAAACCCCACAATATGAGTGAAAAGGAGTTCACAATGGTCGAATTATTCAGGAAACTGGATATGAACAGACCAGTTGCACTAACTATCGCCACTCTGGCAGGTGGGGACGAAATTACCTCCCGTCAAATTGAATCTACCTCAGAACTACGCCAACCAGAGGTCAGTATTGCTATGAAATACCTTATAGAGATGAACTGGGTAGATATAAGGGAAGAGAAAATGAACGAAGGCAAGGGCAGGCCTGTGAAAATATATCAGCTTACGGTACCTATTGAAGAGATCGTTCACTCAGTTGAAAAGGACATATTGTATGAGCGGGAAATAAAATTAGAGTACATAGAAAAACTAAAGCAGCTGACATAGTTTAAAATAAAATATCTTATTTTGTATTAAAAGACATTGGCAGAAGATAATTGACATCTCCTGCATCGACTTTTAATTTACCAACATGCCACATTTCTACTTTACCGATATATCACATTGTAGAAGTGAAAGTTCAATGTGAACTGGAATAAGAGAAATAGGCAGGGCTTCTACAACTTGATAAGAACGGCAATATCACCTTTACTTCATACACATTTGTCTATGTTCCTTCCCACCCTCTGGGACGATTCCAGTGTCATGAGCTCTTTACCATCCATGTATATGCGGATAGTACCACCAGATTCAGATACTGTAACGGCAATGGATACAGTATCCCTGGTTATTGCAGCTGCTGATACATGCCGGCCACCCAGACCCTTGTCCAACCGTATATCCCTGGCATCCACATCCAGATATCTACCAGCTGCCTCCACTGTACCATCGCTTGATATCACAAACACCCCATCCAACTGGGCAAACTCCTTAATTGACTCCCAGTTCTTGCGATTGAGGATATTCTTGTCCTCATCAGACTGACCGGTGTATGGATTGAGGATGATCTGATGTGAGCGGACCAATACTTCTTCCACATCTCCAAGAATGAATGCAGTACCCACTTGTTTCCCTTCACGGCCAGTGTTGGCTACATCAAATGCAATTCTGAGCACAGCTTGCATCACTTCTGGCAATACCCTCTCTTCACATGTCCTCAAGGCTTTGACCATTGGATTCTCGCCAAGGTCATGGATAATGATGCTACTTGAATCAATTGTTTCAATTATACCGGCCACAAGTCCTTCTTTCAGTTCCCCGAGCATGAGTTCAGTGGCCGATATGATCCCTACCTGTTCTATCTTTCCAGCAGCCTGCTGCGCTATCATGTCGGTCAATTCCTTGGCCTTCTCATCCTTGCCCCGATTTGTCGAAACCAGGTGGTCGATTATACTCCTTTGCCTGCGTCCTGTGAAATATACAGGTACCTTGGTGACAATATCGATATCATCGACATCACCAGACATAATGATAGCAGTGCATCCCAGTTCCTCTGCGATCCTTATCCCCGTTTTTATAACTGAGCTCTTCCTTTCCATTCTTTCCCTTCATACTGCCTTTTAATTGTGTTATTATATTACCCCTCATTATAATTAAAATCTTGTCTGGAGACTTAACAATCGTGGTAAAATGAACTGACATGCTTTTATGATTTGAGCATTATAAAAGGATGACACTATGGTCAGGACATTCATTGCAATCGATATGCCCACAGAGATGCATACTCTGTTTGCACAGATCCAAGAGAGGCTAAGGGAACTGGACCTTAAGTTAGTCGACCCGGCCCTTGTGCACATCACTATGAAGTTTCTGGGCGAGGTGCCCGATAGCAGGCTTAAGGCTATTATAAAGGCGCTTGATCGCGTCCTATGTACTCCGTTCGATATATCAGTAACTGGACTTGGTGTCTTTCCCAAACCTGAAAATGCAAAAGTGATATGGTTAGGTTGCTCTGGTGAGCTTGGACCCTTGCACAGCCGCATAGAAGAAGCTTTGTTACCATTAGGATTTGCAGCGGACGAACACACCTTTATCCCACATGCAACACTGGCAAGGGTGAGATCCCTTTCTGAAAGTGATGAGAAAAGGCTAAAGGGTCTGCTTTTAGAGCTACAGGACACGAGGTATACTTTCCGTGTAGACACGTTCAGACTGAAGAAGAGCATACTTGGGCCCCGAGGACCCGTTTACGAGACCCTGCGCGAGTTCAGGCTAAAGTAGGCTCTTCGTATCTATCGTATCAATTCTCCTTGCTCTCGAATTTGTGGAACCCGCTGGAGCGCACTATTCTTTTGTCATTTGTGATTATCAGGCACTCCACACCTTCAATGCCTTCTATCATCTCCAAACCATCTTTTTCACCCATGACAAACAATGCTGTTGCATATGCATCGGCCTCCATTGCCGTTCTAGCAATTATCGTCGCACTTATCAATCCTTTTGAGGGATATCCTGTGCGTGGGTCTGATATATGGGATACCTTGGCAGACTCATTGAAGTATCGCTCATAATTGCCACTGGTTGCAACTGCCATGTCGCGCATGTCCATGATGACTATGGGCTTATCCTTCTTTTCCGGGTCCTGCAATCCGACCTTCCAGGGGCTACCATCTGCTTTAAGGCCGATGTACCTCCCGTCACCTCCGGCGTTGATGAAACATGAGCTGATCCCATCACCTGTTAGTGATGCAATTGCAAGGTCCACAGCATATCCCTTTGCAATCCCCCCAAGGGTAAGTGACATGTTCTTTTCCATCATGATATCATTGCCATCGATACGGATAGTGGAACTGTTGACAAGCAACAATGTATCATTGATCTCATCCTGACTTGGGGGCATGCGTGTGCCGCCTGGGGCAAATTTGCTCTTCCAAAGGTTTAGTATGGGGAGTATGGATACGTCAAAAGCTCCATGGCTTGCCTTTGAATATTGTTTTGACATGTTTATTACATATACAAGATCCGGGGATGCCCCATCTATATATCCTTGTCGGTTGAGTAAACTAAGTTCACTATTGTTATCATAGTAGTTCATAAGTTTGTTAACATGCTCTATCCTTTCGAATGCCTTGATGATAGAAGCATTTGCACTATCGCCATTATGTGAAAATACCGTGATGGTAACAGTGGTATCCATGATACTTCTTGTACTTGAATAGCTTTTTAGGCTCTCTATTCCCTCTATTCCTTCCTTTCCCACAAAGGAAAATTGATCGGCAAGCAGGACTGCCAGTAAAAGAGCTATAATGACAATGGTAACTGTTTTATACTTCATGCTGTATGGAAAGTATAAATTGATATATATGCACAACGGTACAATAAGCTCATCGAGCCTATTGCTTATCGATACTTGTTATATATTTACGATAGTATTAATTTATACAGGAAGTGATCATAATGAATAGCCATGAAGTAAGTACAGGCGCGGGTGGCGGTTCCAGTAAGGACAGATACCTGATAGTAGCCCTTCACCAGTTAATGGAAGAATATGGCTGGCGAGGTATAGAGAAACGCTTCACCTCAGTGAGGCATACTATCATATACATCAAACCAGATTCCAACCTTGATAAGATAGAGCTCAAGGCCAATATTCTTGGAAATCGCATGGATGTGGATTTCTATGGCTCTACACCACAAAAGGGGATCCTGGACAAATACTTTGATTTCAATGTCAGGGTGGTCCGCAAAACCTTTGAGTTGGATGCCTATGTGTCTGATGACCTGAAGATAACCAATGAACAGAATTTACGCAATGCAATAGGTATTGTGTTGAAAGAATTAGAAGATGTAGTCCAGAAAAAGGAGCCGTGAGCTTTCTTATGTCAAAGTTAGATACGATCCTAATAGCGATCCTTGTTTTCATGTTCGCATCAGCCGGTGTTTATGCATATATCGGATACAGTGGAAATGAAGCAATGGCAGTTCACTATATGACGCAACAGGAATGGAAGGATAGCTCTTGTATTGGCTGTCATTTAAATGTCTATGATGAGGTTTCCAACTCATATCATGTACAGCAGAACTTACCGAACTGGGCATCCATAATGGAATATGGTGTAACATATGATAGTATGAATGCCGATGAGCTGGCAAAGACCTATGGACAGATACATCCAGGCGGTGGATACATGGCAGAACACGGGCTTAATGTCGATTGTATGGTTTGTCATGAGCAACAAGGCCTTTATGACTTCCATGCCCGTGCAAACGCTATAAGTACTGGTAACGCTGCAGGTGCTAACGATGCGGCTCTTGCAAACGGCAGGTCCAGTGCACAAAAGAGCAACTATTATGTAATGAACTACATGCTTGATGTACTGACACCACTTCCAATTGTTACAGAGATCCACGACCATCTGAACGGTGCACCTAGAAATGAGCAGTGTGCCAGCTGTCATGGTAGTGATGTATGTACATCCGCCGCAAGCTGGGCATCCCCTGATCATGCAAAATACGATGTGCATGCAAACTTACAATGTTCTGATTGTCACGTGACCAAGGACCACCAGATCGGCAGGAAGAACATGACCAATGCCCCTGCACAAATGCATGATGCCTTCTCCAATGGCGTTACAAGCTGTTATTCAGCAGGTTGCCACGCGGGCATATCCCACGGTGCCATGGCAGATGGACACCTTACCCTAACATGTGAATCATGTCACATCCCAGCACTTCCTGCTGTGGACATCTCCGGCAACAAACCAATGAGGTCCTTCAGCTGGGCCAATGGTGTGCGCGAGGTAGTGACCCATGATACCCAGTTCACTCCTGTGCTTGCATGGTATAGTGGCACTTACTACGATCAGCTCCCCGTAAGGCGTGACAGGACAGAGGATGCAAAACTTAAACCATTCAATGTCATCAATGGTACCTGGTGGGACACTGGTAAGGACCCTGCTATCGTTGCAAACCCAAACAGCAGTTCAGCTATCGGTAACCCTATACTTCCGGCACATGTGAAAGCAGCAGACACCAATAAAGATGGTGTTGTAACCCAAGGAGAGATGCGGGCATACGATGCTGATGGGAATGGCCTTGCAGACTACCCCAATGCAGTGCTCAGACAAGTAGAGCTGTACTACCCAGTGAGCCATAATATCGCAAGCTCCAACAAAGGTCTTGCAGCCCCGCTCACGTGTGGTGACTGCCATGGCACTACGGCAAATATCGACTGGAGATCCCTCGGGTTCGTGAATGATCCAGCAGGTGCAGACCAGGACTACTCCGAAAAGGATGTTAGTGTGTCCATACCGGGTCAGAAGCCAGTAGAGGTACAAAAGGAGCCAGTCATGGGTAAATTGTTCAGGAGATGATATTGTGGAAGATAAAAGGTTAAAAGGAATACCAGAAAAGGTTGTCATCCCATTAAGGCAACACAATGGACCCCTATGCAAGCCCCTTGTACAGAAAGGCGATAAAGTGCTAATAGGACAGAAGATAGGAGGATCGGTCTCCTATCAATCTTCCGACGTGCATTCATCTGTATGCGGAGAGGTACTCTCCATAGAAGATGCCCCCAATCCCGATGGGAACAAGATACTAAGCGTAATTATCCAGGCAACGGATTCTGGTGAAAAGGTTGCATTTACACCGAGAAAGAACCCTGCCCAGAAAGACCTTGTAAAGATAATACAAGAGGCTGGCATAGTAGAACCCTATGGTGCACCTACCCATACCGTGCTCAAACCAGAGAAGAAAAAGGTAGACCTTGTCCTCATAAACGCCACAGCATCCGAATGGATCGGTGGTAAGTATGCAAGCTCCAAGGAATATGCTGCACAGATGATCGATGCACTAAAGCTCCTGATGAAGACCGCAGGGGCTACCAAGGGTGCTATAATCATCAGGAAGGACGATAAAGCTTCCATAGATGCCTTTGAAGGTACAAAGGTCGATGGGAAGACCCTTCGTGTTGCACCTCTTTTGGGCACACGCCGGGTTGGTTATTACTTCAAGGACCAGAACTCGAACATAGTTGTAGCATCCCAGAAGCGTATCTATGGTAAAAGGATCTTGGACTACTTCACATATAATGTGACCGGACGCAAGGTCCCAGTGGGATGCAGTCCAGCAGATGTCGGTGTTGCAATATGCGGTGTCAAATCTGCAAAAGCAGTCTATGATGCTGTGAACGAAGGCACACCCTGCTATGAGACGGTCATCACAGTAGAAGGGGCATCCGGTGGTCCGCAATTCATGCTTGTGAAGATAGGCACCCTTTTCAAAGACATTATCAAGGAATGTAATTTCAGTGGTGAACCTGGTAAGATAATTGCCAACGGTGTGCTTACAGGTGTTGCACAATATACCGATGAGGCCCCTGTGACAAAAGGAACTACCAGGATAACCTTGCAGACAAAGGAAGAAGTAGTTCGGGACACTCCTCTACCATGCACCCACTGTGCCATGTGCGTAGATGTATGTCCAGTACCTCTGATACCCAGCAGGTTGCATGTCTTGGCCGATCAGGGTCGCTTCGATGAATGCCGTAAAATGAACATACAGTATTGTATAGAGTGTGGCAGGTGTGCTTTTGTCTGTCCATCGAAGATACCAATACTACAGCTTTTGAGGTTCGCAAAGAGTGCAATAGAGCAGGCCTATGGAGATGCGGCTCAAAAGGAGTCATCAAATCTCAAGCTTGGCTGTTGCGGAGGTGAATAAATGAGTTACACTATCTCAGCTCCACCACATTTAAAATCACGTGTCAATTTCAGATCTATCAATATAGCTAAAATAGGAGTACTTGTTCCTGTGTGTTTGGCAGCCATCTACTTTTTTGGTCTGCCAGCCCTGGAGATCATAATTGCAACCGTGTTAGCTGCGGTTGCAACGGAATTCTGTATACAGAAAGCCTTCAAACAGGAAGTTACCATCAAGGATGGGCACGCAGCGATGTTAGGGCTCATGTTCGCCCTGCTGACCCCACCGACAGCTCCTGTCTGGGTACCAGTGTGTAGTGTTGTCTTTGGTATAGGTGTTGGTAAGCATGCCTTTGGTGGCATTGGGTCCTATATCTTCAACCCGGTCATAGCCTCATGGATATTTGCCAAAAGCTCATGGGGAGCACATATGGTTTCCGGGTCTATACCTCATATGGGCCAGATATCCAACCTGGTGATCGAGAATGGTGCAGGGTTCCTTGTGGATGTATCCCCTATCTTGATATTGCTAGGAGCTGCCTATCTACTATACAAACAATACATCGAATGGAGGATACCCCTGGCATTTGGCCTCACGGTACTCTTGTTCAACCAGACAATAGCTTTCTTTACAGAGGTCAGTGGCCTCATCCAGGATGGAGTGATGAACCCGTTGATGTACATGGCAGCGACCTTCATATTCCTAAGGTTGCCAGCCGAATTGCCATATATCATGACAGGTGTCCTTATATTTGGCATATTCTTCCTGGCAACTGACACACCAACATCCCCGGTCACAAAGAATGGACGTATTGTATATGGTATTGTATGTGGCTTGCTTGTATCGGTCTATGGCTACTTTGGTAACTATGTGGATGGGACCCTTTATGGTATATTCCTTGCAAATGCTTTGTCAGCTTTCATAGAGGCAAATACCCTACCTTCCATACGTCAGAAAGAATCAATGATCGGGCGCTCATGTAGGAAGATCATGGCGTTCATTCCTTCTTCCCTTAAATTTGAGGTGATCAAAGATGAGTGATTCAAAAGAGACGGTAGCTGTCATTGGGAAGCTTGTCCTTATCTCGGTGGTTGCAGCCGTATTACTTGCAATTGTATATGGCCCTACACAGGAACAATTGCAGCAGAACATACTATCTTCACAGAAGGCCATCCTTGCAAAACTTGTACCCGGTGCAGATCGTTTCGACCCTGTAGAAGGCCCAGTGAATGCTGAAGGTGCAAAGGATATACTCTATTACCGCGCCGTGGATGGGACTGGTAATACCATTGCTTATGCCTTCTTCCAGGAACAACAGGGCTCACAGGGAATGATAGTAGTAGCAGGAGCAGTGGACTCAGCCTTCTCTAACGTACTTGGCATGGGAATATTGAGCCACGAGGAAACCCCAGGTATGGGTGCAAAGATAACAACCCCTGCGTTCCAGGACCAGTTCCATGGTGTGCCTCTGCAGCAACTGGCACTGTCAAAATCAGGAGGCTCAATTGATGCTATTACCGGAGCTACCGTATCATCACAGGCTGTGGTAAGTGCATTGAACACAAAGATCGATCTGGTAAAAGAAGCAGAGGCTAGGTGATAAAAATGAATGTAATTAATGAGTTCTTCCGTGGAATATTCAGGGATAACCCGATCCTCGGACTGGTCTTAGGTCTCTGTCCATCACTGGCAGTCACAACGTCGGTCGAGAATGCGATAGGCATGTCAGTGGGTACAGCTTTTGTGCTGGTATTCTCCAACATTTTCGTTTCAGCACTGAGGAAACATATCCCTTCAGAAGTAAGACTTCCTATCTTCATCATCATCATAGCTACGTTCGTGACTATTGTAAGGATGATAATGGAAGCATATATGCCAGCCATGTATGCAGCCCTGGGAGTGTTCATACCTCTTATAGTGGTCAACTGTATCATTATTGGACGGGCTGAAGCTTACGCGAATAAGAATGGTGTCTTTTTGTCCATGATAGATGGCTTTGGTATAGGTACAGGATTCCTGCTGGTGCTCATGCTCATTGGTGGGATACGCGAGATACTGGGCACAGGACAGATAGTTACCTTTGGTCACACACTGATAACACTGCCTATAAATCCAGCCATTACGACCATGATCCTTCCACCAGGTGCCTTCATCACAATAGGAATGATCATGGCTGTAGTCAACTATCAGAGGGCTAAGAAGAAAGCAAAGGGTGGTTAAAATGATAGAAAAAGCGTTATTCACTATAGCTTTGGAAGGTCTCTTCATCAAGAACTTCCTGGTCATTCAGTTCCTTGGTCTCTGTTCCTTTGTAGGAGTGACCAAGGACCTCAAGAGTGCATCGGGTATGTCCGGAGCTGTCATCTTCGTTATGGCAATGTCTGCCACAGCATCCTATATATTATATACATATATCCTAGTGCCTGCTAAAATGGAATTCCTTGACCTTATAACTTTCATCGTGGTCATTGCAGCCTTGGTTCAAATAGTAGAGTTCGTTGTAAGGAAGAACATACCATTCCTATATCGTTCACTTGGTATCTATCTTCCACTGATTTCTACCAACTGTGCAGTATTGGGTGTTGTACTTCTGAATGTACAATCCGATTATAACTTCATGCAGAGCTTGGTCTTTGGTACCACGGCCGGTATGGGTTATGGTATTGTGATGGTGATGATGGCCGCCATCAGGGAAAGGTCATTGCTGGTACACATCCCATCCTCTATACGAGGACTCCCGCAGGCCTTCTTCATAGCAACGATGTTGTCCCTGGCTTTTGTTAATTACTTCTGGGTGATACCTATATGAGCACAACGGTCTTTATCATAAAATCAGCGGCCATCCTCGGAGGCCTTGGTCTTGCTGTGGGTCTCATGCTCATATTCGCATCAAAGAAGTTCAAGGTCGAAACTGACCCACTTGTTGATGCGATCATTGGTATACTCCCTGGAGCAAATTGTGGAGCATGTGGCTACGCAGGTTGCGCTGACTTTGCAGAACGTGTTGTCAATGAGAATGCTCCGGTCACAGGCTGTCCTGTAGGTGGCTTTGATGTTGCAAAAGGCATTGGAGGTCTTCTTGGACAGGATGTGGAGGAGGGCGAGAAACAGTATCCGTATGTAAGGTGCAATGGTGGACTTAACTGCGTGGACCGTTTCGATTACATCGGCCTTGAGGATTGTAAAGCTGTCATGATGCTTTCTGATGGTGAGAAGGCATGTAGCTTTGGATGTATGGGTCGTGGGACATGTGTGCGTGCATGTCCATTCGATGCACTCAGCATAGGTGAGGACAGACTTCCCCACGTGAACAAGAACCTGTGTACAAGCTGTGGACTATGTATCAGTTCATGTCCCAATGACGTCCTTGCCTTTGCAAAGGAATCTGAGAAGGTACACGTGCGTTGTATGTCACACGAAAGAGGCAAAGCGGTCAAAGATGCATGTAAGGTAGGCTGTATAGGATGTAAGATATGCGAGAAGAGCTGTGAAGAACATGCTATCGTCATCAAGGATTTCCTTGCAGTCATCGATCAGGCTAAATGTACAGCATGCAAAGTATGTGTGGATAAATGTCCGCAGAACTCCATAGAGGTAAGGTGATACCGTGACATACGATACAAGATTGGGTATTAGTGAGAATAAAGTTGCAGCATTGGCCTATGCAGGTATGTGGCTGACAGGTATACTTCTCCTGCTCATTGAAAGGGAGAACAAGTTCGTACGCTTCCATGCCATGCAGTCTTTGTTGACATTCCTACCTCTGTCACTGTTTGTGCTTGTTGTGGCATGGGTGCCATATGCAGGTTGGATAATCGCGGACTTTGTGGGTTTCCCAGCTATATTCCTTGCCTTGCTGTTCATAGTTATGGCATACAAAGGAATGAAGTTCAAGATACCCTTTGTCGGCAATTACGCCTACAAGCTCATCTACGGTTAAGGTCATACTGCTTATGCAGTACACCTTTTCTTTTTTTATTCCCCCAAGCAAAATAGGGTCGGGATAAGATAACTATCCGTACCTTTAAAAAGGAGGGTGTTCTTCTTAAATGATAGATAAGCACCCACTAAAGATATATTTCATCTTTGTTTTTTAAGCAACATATACAACCCAAATAAAGGAATGGGAATCACTAAGCCACAGAATACGAACTTGGAGTTTACGTGCATAGCACCTACGGTATGTTGCTGCATACATCCAGCTAAGTTCTGATGTAGTAGGGATGTATACTCGATCATGATATAAAAAAATACAATAACTAAGACCGCACCAATTAGAAGGTAGGTCTTATAGCTCATGTGCCACCTGTGATATTATACAAAGTATCATTTAACCACCGTGTTAAGGTAAACTTTACTTGTTTATAAATATATCGTAAAGATGAACGGTGGTTCAAATATTGACTATACGAAATTGTCTAATTAGCTCATATTAGCTCGGTATTTCCTCTATTTCTGATCAGATGATCAATTAACAATAAACACGTGCTACCTCTATAAAGAAAGATGCGGCACCTTTTTACAGTCCAACCCCCGGGCTCACCGCCAATCGCGCGCGTTCTTCCCGAGGGACGGACTATATTTAGGAATTGACGTGAAAAATAGAGTTTGCTTAAAAAGGTGATAAGAATATAAAGCGAAATTCTAACTAGACAATCTCTATACCCTGAGAGGTACAAAAAGAAACATATATGTACTATAAGCCGATTCTCTCCCTCTGAGAGAGGAAGGACGGTCGCCGGGTCTTTGACCTGAGGAAAGTCTCCCCACCATCTAAACACACGGATGCCTGTAAAGGGCATCGGGCGAGAGTCCGGGCACTGGCACAGAAACGATACCGTACCATGTTTATGCTGTGATGCTGAGAAGCTGAGGTCGCATGGAACACGGATGGAACGGCGAATCCCCGTGGGTGCAAGTCAGAAGGGACAAATGGCGTTTAGACCATCCCTGAGTGAACGACGCTTAGCCGAATGCCGTCAATGCAAGCCTCAAAGCGCATTTTCCTGCCAGGTGGGATAATGTTTTGCATCAACAGAAGGGAGCTTATTCTCCTCACTCACTTATACTTTCCTTATGATGGATAGGAGAGCAATACATCATCTATCCATATCCAGTTGCATATCAAATTCAAGCTCTAGGAGTGGAAATATCCAGGTATCGTGAGAAATCGATAAATACACCTGCATATAATCTACTATTTATTGAGTAGGTCTTGCATGAAAGGTCCTTTATCATAAAACAGCAAGCCTTTGGGAGGCATAATTAATGGATAATGCAACTATGGCTGAAAAACTGGTAAAGTTTCTCGGCCTCAGATATGAACCTGTAGCTGTAAAGCTTATTAAAAAAGATGAGAAGATCCCGGAAGAGTTCAGATCACCTGAAAACAACATCAGACATTGCCAATCCATCATGATGGCACGCAAAGGGGGCTCATTCCTGCTCCCAGCCAGTAAACATGCATGTGCTGTGGGGGCTTCCAGTCTGGGAATGACACAAACTCCACCAAAAGTAAAAGCAGGTGAGTTCCATGCCAACCTTGGTATGTTCGATGGTCCCCAAAACGCTGCTAAAATGGTGGAGCAACGCCCTGAACTTCCTGAAGGGAGTGTCATAGCTACGATCACAGGGCCATTGAAAGTGTTTAAATTCGAGCCTGATGTAGTGATCTTTGTAGATCTGCCTGAAACAATATATTGGCTTGTGCCTGCAGCGACCTACTTTGAAGGAGGTAGGCAGGAATTTAGCACTGCAGCGTTCCAGGCAACCTGTGTTGATTCTACCATCATCCCCATGCTCACAGGTAAAATGAACATGAGCTTTGGATGTTTCGGATGCCGCAGGTCTACAGATATAAACAATGAAGAAATGATAGCTGGAGTGCCTTATGCAATGCTTGGAAAGATGCTTGAGGCCTTGGAAAAGCTCTATGAAGGGCCCATGCAAAAGGTGAGGACATCAGCAAAGGTCCTTTGACATAAAGACCCCGTCCGGAGAATAACCAGATCTCCGGTAATATCCTTTTACACCTATGCCGCTAAGGATTGAAAGTTTACTAAAGCCAGCATCGGACGCGATCTCCTCAGCACAGGCTATCAATTCTTTTCCGTACCCTCTGTGTTGCCAATCACACTTACCGGCCTTATCCCCAACAGGTACCATAGAACCATAGACATGCAATTCCCTTCCAAGGGCAGCATTCACAAGTTCATCACGGTGTGGCATACAGGGAAAACGCAACCTGAAAAAACCAATGAGTATATCCTGAACAGTATCCTCAAAAGCAATGAAGTGCTCCTTTCCACCGCAACAATCATAGCTTTCAATGGTGAGCTCTATGTTTTCGCTGCAAGGCTCCCTTCCTTTCAGGATATTATGGCCCACCTCACGGCACCTGATACAACGGCACCTGCCACCATGCTGTTCCAGATGCTCCTGGGCAAGCTGTCTTACATTACTTTTCCTCACGCCTGAAAAGATCTGCTGGGCAGGGATATCACGCTGGATACGTTGCAAGCGCACCCATTTCGGTATCATGGCCTTGATCCTTGCCAACAGGGTAGCAGCATCCTCGTCGCCCAGTGCTTTATATTCTCCTTTTTCCCACATCCGGTGCAACTCAGTACCTTCGGTCACCAGTGTTGGATATATCTTCAGATAATCCGGTTTGAATTCGTTTTCCGTAAAGACCTTTTTGAAATTGCGGACCTCGCGTTCTTCATCCACACCGGGAAGACCTGGCATCATGTGAAAGCCTACCTTAAGGCCACTGTCCCTTAGCATGCGATTAGCTTCTATGCTCTCAGCTACAGTATGTCCCCGACGCATCCGGGACAACACGAAGTCATATGTGCTCTGCACACCTATCTCAACCTTGGTAGCCCCAAGTGCGAGCATACGGTCGATATGCTCGGGCTTTGCCCAGTCCGGCCTTGTCTCAAAGGTGATACCTGTATTGCGTACCTCAGCTGTTTCATTGGCAGAAAAAACATCCTCCACTGTGACATATGGATGCGATGTCCCAATGCTTTTGACATCATTACGCCACTGTGTACCATAAAGGTCGTTCATGGCCTCTATACATCGTTTTGTATACCACTCCTGATAATCTATGGACCTTGCAGAAAATGTACCCCCCATTACAATGAGCTCAGCCTTTTTAATATCGTGACCTATCTCCCTGAGCTGCTCAAGTCTTGCAGTGACGATCCTGTATGGGTCATAGGCATACTGGATAGCGCGCATGGTAGAAGGTTCCCTGCCCATATAGCTTTGAGGAGAATGGAATTGAGAGTCCGGTCCTCCGGGACATGGTACACATATCCCATGCGGGCAGGGGGAGGGAGATGTCATGGCAGCAACCACTGCAACCCCGGAAATGGTACGCACTGGTTTGCGCTGCAAGAGCTCACGTACCTTCTTCTGCTCATCCTCATTGCCAGCCATTATTATATCTGCATTCTTAGGAAGGGTTGAAAGCTTACAGCTCTTTGCCATATCCTTCTTTGCCCTGTTCAACTGCTTCAGGTCATTGATATCACCATCTATGACCCGCATCAAGATGTTCCGGCATGCATCTTTAAAATGATTATCTTCTGTGCTCATTGTTTGCTATTGTGATATACTTGCATTATTGGAAAAAACCCGCAACCAGTGCTTCCAGTTGTATCCTATCGCTGGCAGCATCGGTCATACACATATCAGCATCTGCTATCCGGACCACCCAGTTGGCAATGGTGGCATCGTTCTCGGTTGAGGAAACAGCCATTTCATGCAGTTGCAAAAGGATCTCCTGACCAGACATGCCGTCTTCCAGAATGAGATCATCTATGGCCTTGCGTGCACCTATCAGGTCCTTTGCCAAGGTAGCCTGGAACAAACGGGTCATGTTCTCAGATCTATCCTTCATACTATGTTCATAGACCTCTTGCGCTCCGATATCAACACCATTGGATTGCAGGGATATCAACTGTAGTGCATGAAGTGCATTGGCCACGTTCCCCTTTGCATTATACACCAGTGCATCGATCCCATCATCAGAAATGGATAGACCTTCCTTGTCTGCCACATCCCTTAGGAAGGCTCCCAGACTCTCATCGGACACATATCTGAAGAAGAGCTGAAGCCCCCTTGACCTAAGAGGTGCTATGAGCTTTGAAGGTTGTGTGGTGGAGAGCACAAACCTGCATGTTGCAGTATATTTCTCCATGATCCTCCTTAGGGCATGCTGGGCATCCGCATTGAAGGTCTCTGTATTATCTATGAATATTATTTTAAAACCTGCATCTATGGGCCCCATACCTGCATACTCGTTCACTATTTCCTTGAAAAGGGATATAACGCTCTTCGATATCTTTGATGGGTCATCTGTACCAATGATACGCAAGAACCTCTTATCACGTACAAGATAGCGTTTCCCTTGTTCGAAGAAATCCGATGCATTGAAGTATGTGAAATTGCGCTCATAGTTCTCACCATAGAGCTCTCTGGCCATTGCAAGGGCTGTTGTGCACTTACCCGAGTTCTCAGGACCATGCAGGACCAGATGGGGAAGATTACCTGAAAGGACGAGCCTGCGGATCATATCCACAGACTCATCGTTACCAAGTACCTCATCAAGATGTACAGGTCTATATTTCATCGTCCATATATCTTTCATTGACATCTTTCCTCATTTGGTGACCTTGCATTCCTTTTCATCATTTTGCTTTACCAGATTGCACATCACTTCTTTCAAGCACACTGTAGATTATACGGGCATATGCTGGCCTTGCTATCAGTACGCCTATGAGGACACCTACGATAGTGGTTATCGCAAATCCCTTAAGGGCACCAAAGCCCATTACGACCATTGGTGACATTGCTATCAATGTCGTAGCAGCAGCCGAGAATATGATACCAAATGCCTTTGTCATCCTTGACAGGTATATCTTCCTTGGTGGTATCTTACCCTCATAGAGCACCTCATCCGTTATGATCACAAGATGGTCGATACCAGTACCTATGACAGCTATGATACCTGCAATGCTTGCAAGGTCTAGTTGCCAGCCCACAGCGCCTGCAAAACCAAGGATCATTATGACCTCACTGGACGATATGGCCACCATCGGTAACAGTATCTCCGCCCTCTTATAACGCATATATACTATACCTGCAACAGCAAGAAGGGAGATCAGACCTGCAATGACCGCCTGGGTCTTGAACTGACTACCAAGTGAAGCATCCACCTGTCCTGAACCTATTATCTCTACATTGACAGGAAGAGCACCAGCTCTGAGATGAATCTGCAGTTGCTTTGCCTTTTGCTTGCTTTCTTCATCTGAGCCTGTCGATGCCTGCCATGAATATATGGGGTATTGTGCCAGTGTCGAAGCTGCCGAATATCTCAGAGGTGCACTGTATACCTCATTATCGTCCAGGTACATGGTAAGATTGTGTGACATTGGATCCCTTGTCGCCCCAACCTCAATGGCTACCTTCTGGAGCGCAAGTGCACCGGCATCCGTCAGAGTGAAGGGCGTATACCATTGTTTATCCTTCTCATTGTAGCCTGCAATTCCAACGCTCTGGATCTCATCCCCGTATAACACATGTTTTGTCTCATTGCCCTGGGTAGCGATCCTAATGGCAAACTTACCAGGCCTTGATGCGATCTCCTGTGCAGAGTTAAGGTCCATTCCGGCAAAGTCTATAAGGATATAATCATCACCCACAGCCCTGACAGGTATATCCTTGAGGCCCATGGTGTTCAGCTTATCACCCAGTATATCTTTTGTTAGGTCCCTTGTAGCTGATCTCACACCTTCCCGATATATCGGTTTTCCATCAGTGCCACGGACAATGTTCCCTCCTACATCGGACATGATCTTTTCAAGTCCATCCATGGATATAGCAGTCCTTATCTCGTATTCAGTGTTGGTCTTGTCAATTGCTGCAGGGATCACCTCGGCCTTTAGAACATCACTGAGGTAAGTGGTGATAAGGGCTGGTTTGGAGGTGTAGAGCACAACTTCTGTTATGCCTCCTGATCTTTTGACCGTGGAACTACCAAGTCCAAGCAGGTCCATCTTACTACTGGTAAGCTGTGCAGTGCTTGTAAAGGTGACTACAAGCTGTTCATTGTCATTAACTGCACTGAGCACACTTACATTATCACCGATCTCTTTACTGAGCACTGTAGTAGCCAATGTCTTTGCATCTGCATCCAGTTGAGCTACAGCTCCCTGAAGCTTGACCTGCAACCATGAACCACCTTCAAGGTCAAGTCCGTAATTGAGCCGTGTATTGAAACCCTCATCCGAGGAATATCCAGGATGGATGAATATGAGCGAAGCCAATATTGCCAGCAGGAACAATATCACCCTGTAATCCCTGAATATACTCTGCTGTTCATCGTCTTTCATGCTTTCCTCCCCTTCTGGTCAGTCACATACCACCTGAGCACAGACACATTGAGCAACCAGGTATTGATTATGTCAGCCAGCAATCCAAATATCAAAACGATCGATATGGAGGATAGCAGGGGTATCTGTGAGAAGGATGGAACTACAATATAGGAATAGGTTGAAACCAGGTACATCGCAATGAGTGCAACCAAGGTTGTTGTTGTCATGGTGATACCAGTCTTCATCGCACTGGATACATTCTCATTGACAGTACCTGTGCGCTTCAGCACCCTGGTGGTAAGCAGGATATTACTATCCACAGAATAACCAATAAGCATCAGCAAGGCTGCAACAGTCCCCAGGGATAGTTCAATGCCTGCAACGTTCATGAATGCAATGGCTATAGTGAGGTCTGAAAATGCAGAGAATACAACTGTGCCAGCTGGTATTGGTTTCTTGAATATGAGGAAAACCACCACTGCCATTCCCAGGAAAGAGAGGAAAAGTGCTTTAACAGCTTGCTTTTGGAGACTTTCACCATATACAGGCCCGATCTGTTTTATCTCTACACTTGAGAAGGCGGCTGTTACCTGCTTTGCAAGCCGGTTCTGTTCCTCATTGCTCATGGGTCCAAATTGCATGACGACACGTGAACCAGTTTCACGGGCATCATTAATAGGGTAATCTGAATATTGTGCCTTAAGGGTCTCTGCACTTTCTGTGCTTGCCACTGACACTAATATCCCACCTTTGAATTCCATACCAAGTTTCACAGGTGAACCTGTGCTTGCGACCATATACCCCAATATACATACGGATACAATGAAAAGGGATAGTGATATTGCCACAAGTTGGCGGTTACTGTGATTTTTAACAAACGAATCTAAGCGTTCGGCCAGACCGACTTCCATGTTATATACTCCGGAATACTTTTTCTTTTAAAGATACTGACGAAATTATCTGTAAAGATTCTATTGATTCTATTAAACGATTACTATCTAACACTGGAACTTATATATACTACTTGTTGTTTCATCTAAGTAAATGACTGAAAGACCTGGTATTGATGAGTACTTCCTTGAGATCGCAACGGTGGTCTCAAAGCGTTCGACCTGTCTGAGGAACAGGGTTGGGGCTGTTATTGCTCGGGATAAGCGCATAATATCCACAGGATACAACGGTGCTCCAAGGAACATGGAACACTGCCTTGATATTGGCTGTATAAGGGAACAGAACAATATAGCATCCGGCACCCGACACGAGAAATGCAGGGCTGTGCATGCGGAGCAGAATGCTATCCTACAGGCTGCACTCCATGGGGTAAGCACCGACTCCGCAACGGTCTACTGCACACACCAGCCATGCATCCTATGTGCAAAGATGATAATAAACGCAAATATAAAAAGAGTGGTGTACATCCAGCCATACCCTGACACAGATGCACTGTCCTTCTTTGCAGATGCCGGTGTGGAGGTAATGAACCTTAAGCCTGCGAACCTTTAGATGCTTTCAGTGCACTCAACCCCTTTCTGATGACATCCTGCTCTTTTGTCCGATACATCTCCTTTACAGAAGTAGGGTCAGAGCTTCGCAATTCAAGCCCCCTTATGATGACAATAGGGCATCCTCCATCCCCTTCACCCATGAGCAGGTTTGCTGTACCAGCTATCTCATCAGCAACGGATTGTTCTGTTATTTGGAGCGTGTTCCCGTATAGGTCCTTTTTACCTATCCAACTCTTGATAGGGTGGATATGATAGAGCCCAATTGCAACACCTGTCTGTCCCACTTTGAAAGCACGTCCATTGGTATCGGTAATGACCACACTGATAAGCTTACCTGTCCTTTCCTCAATTCCTTTTCCAATGAGTGTAGCACTTGCGTCCGGGTCCTGGGGAAGGTCCAGTAGGAAGCCCTTCTCCACATTGGATGCATCGATACCGGCTTTGATGCATACATGGTGCTTATGGGTCTCCACGAGGAATATAGGCGACTCCAACAATACGTCACAGCTCCTGTCAAGTACAGCTTGTACAAAACGAGGGTCCTGATGATGTTGACTGGCTATACGTTTTGCCTCATCCCCGGCATTCACATCATCCAGTCTGAATAGTCTGCCTTCTGATTTTGCCACGATGGTCGAAGCAATTACGACTATGTCTCCATCTTCAAGCTCAGTGTTTTCACAGATGATAGTTGCAATGTCATCTCCCGCTTGTATCAGCGGCACATTTTCCACAGTAAACGCTTCTATTTTCACAGGATCATCCTCTGTGAGCTTGTCTAATAAGAGTTTTCACTTAAAAACATTGTCTTATCTTTAGGCATGTACAGCCGAGCTTGTCTAATTAGCTCATATTTCCTTCATTTCTGATCAGTTAACAATAAACGCGTGCTAGATAGATAACGAAAGGTGCGGCCCCTTTTTACAGTCCAACCCCCGGCCCCCGCCAGTCGCGCGCGTTCTTCCCGATGGGCGGACTTTAGTTAGGAATTAACGTGAAAATGGAGTATGCTTAAAAAAAGCGAATTTCTGATCAGACATCCTCCAGCCATTCCAATATCGACTATAAGTTCAGCTTCGTTTCTTCCATTACCTGGAACATGCCCTTCGCCTACACACAAAAAGGACCGTACATAAGCACACTTTAAGCTGCCGCTCCATCCTCATGGACGAAGATAGGCTCTCCATTCAATGCTCATCCAGTCCTTTCCTTCCAAAGATATAGTTTGCAACCCTCAGGGCATCCTTGTCACCGGTCTCCTTTCCTTCATCATCGCTCAGTTTTACCACCGGTATATCATTGATGGAATGCAATTTGATGACCATGTTAAGTGGAGGGCTTGTACTGAAGAACTCAGAATTGTTCGTAAGACTGGTACCGATCCCGAAGGTGCATTTTATTTTCCCATTACAGTGATCACGGATCCTCAGAACATCCCGGGCATGCAATGAGTCACTGAAAACGATGGTCTTGTCACTGGGTGAGATGCCCATGGACCGGTAGTGGTCAATAACACGGTCAGCAAAGTGCAAAGGGTCTCCGCTGTCATGTCTTACTCCATCATAAAGTTTTGAGAGCTTGAGATCGAAGTTAGCAAAGAAAGCTTCAGAGCCAAATGTATCTGAAAGCGCAATACCCAGCTCCCCTTTGTAAAGCTCTGCCCATTGCTCAAGGGCAAAACGATCAGCGTGGCGCAGGCTTACCAGAGCTGAATTTCCCATTATCCACTCATGGCCAACAGTACCTATGGGACGGACCCCATACCTCATTGCCAGGAACACATTACTGGTACCGGAAAAGGTCTTGACATCTACCAGGTCCCTTATCACCATGTCCTGCAGTTCAAAGCTTCTACGTCTCCTGGTCCCAAATTCAGAGAAGGTGCACCCTCCAGCTTCAAGTTCTCGACCAATGCCCTTTATAAAAGTACTGTAGTCCCCTAATACATGCTCATCCGGAGACTTGCGGGAACTGCCCATCCATTGGGTATCTAAAGTAGAGAAATACAGTTCTGATATAACTGCCATAAGGACAATTTCCCAAAGTATCGCCTGATGCCATGGACCCCTTATCCTTAGATCAAGGTCATTATCACTGCTAAGACCTATGCTCAGCTCTGAAGGGTCAAAACGATAGTTTTTCAGGTGCTCAAGATACATGGGCTTGAAGTATGGGCACTTCTGCTTCAGCCATTGATATTCCTTGTCTGTAAGAGCAAGGCTAGGCAGGTCTTCCTTTATGGTCCTCTGTAGCTCAGTGACAAATTCCTGTGTGAAACGCTGGTGTCCCCTGTTCACGAACCTGTACTCTGAGATAGCATCTGGGAACAGTTCCAGTACGGCCATCTGCATAGTAAACTTATAAAGGTCATTATCAAGGATAGATATGATCATAGTGTCCTTCCTGTCTCTGATATGTTTGCATCACATGTTGCTCACCGTATTATTCCTTTTGTATATACCTATTTTCATCGGCCCTATATTTGACTAAGACCGTAGTATCCTAAAAGATAGAGAGATCACAGATATTTGCGAACATAAGTGAGGAATATCTAAATATAGAACAGTGTTATTAAAGTGTACAAGGAGAGAATGAACTATGGAGAGCTATGAGAATATAGTGGTCGTACATGAAGATGCATCGGTTGCACCTGCCAAGTCCGCAGTTGCTACAGACATTAGCTTCCATCAGGAACTTGCGTGCATCAGGACCGAGATATCATCTTTGAACCTGGTCGTTTCAAGGATGCTTGAGCAAAGCCATGACAATCAGATGAACATGAGGCTCTCAGAACTTAGAAGCGATATTTCAAAACCCCTGATAAATTATCTTATAAAGGATAGCAAGAATACGCTCAACAACAAGATGTGTGTCGAATGTGAGCAAAGAACAGCATGCATGACAGCTTTTGAAGAACTGCTTCGGGAGACGGCTTTGTTGCTCATGGACCATGCGGTGGATGATAGGAAACTGATCCAATATGAAAAACGGTTTGAAGAGATACGGGAGCTTGCCACTACCGATAACTGCATAAAATGCACATCAAACGCCTCAGATATTTTTAAAAAACAGTTGGAGCTCATACGATCATTCAGTAATTCCAGTAAAGAAAGGTCCTATAGACCTGTCATGGGTATCACTGAAATACCAGATGAGCTTGTCAGTTGCATTTGTGAACCTCTTGCGAACAAGCAGAGGCTTTCAATGCTCAGGTCTTTGAGCCTGGGAACTAAAAGCTTTTCAGAGCTCTCAAAGATCACGGGTCTGCGTGGAGGGAACCTGCTGTTCCATATTCAGAAGCTGAACGAGAGTGGATTGATCAGCCAGATGAACGAACGTGGGGACTATTATCTCACAAAACGCGGTCGTGTAGTCCTTCAGGGTCTTGCTAGCCTATATATGGAGACCCTAGAGCAATAAATGCTCATCACGACTTCATTTTTAAAGTTAATGACCGGGGTCTGGGTATTACTATTTGTTTGAGAGGGGTACTTAATTTGCAAAAAGTTGAGCCTCTGTGCCCTACGCGCGCGTTCTGACCGACCCCGGGGTAGATATATTAGAACTGGAGCTTTGCAATAAGCAAAGATGAAAAGAGAATTCTCTTTTTATGTAAAAATGTGCGATATCAAGAATAGCTAAGGAAAATAGGCTCGACCTTAAGCTCCTCTCTTGTTCATTCCCACCAAAATAAGGCAAAATATCGCTGACAGTATCCCAAATCCGGGTATGCTTTTATGTACATCGTTTTCAGCTTGACTGCTATTATTACTTCCTGCTGGATTGTCCACACTCACATCCCCGGGGACTGATAGAAGAGGGTCAAGGTATTGGTATACAGGTTTGAAGGTAAGGAGTTCACCGGCAGGATTTGAGTAGATGGTATCTAAGGTGATATTCAGTATCTCCTTCCCATGGACATAATTCATATAGCTACCTTCTTTCATTATATCCTCCTTGAGAAGGGTGCCATTTATAGACAGCTGTATCCATGCTTCATTGTTCTCAGGATTTGCATCCTTCACGGTAAGCACGTAACCTTGACTGAATGTCCAGGAATTACCTGTGGTCAGGAATATGCCGGTACCGTTCAACAGCACATCATCTTGCTCTCCTGATACAACAGGCAAGTTAAAAAAGAGAAGGAAGGTGATGAACAGAACCGCTACAGATAGATGTTTATATTTAAGCATGGTCCTTTTGACATTCATCTCTTTGCATGCCTGCAACGCCCTGCTATCACTTCTTCCCTTACATTGTTCTTTGTCCTTACAATAAGTGCTCCCTTATCGGTGACCCCTATTGCTCTACCCTCTATTATCTTCATTGGGGTGGTGACTATCACGTCCCTGCCAACGGTATCAGAAAGGGACACCCATTCACTTACTATCTCAGAGAACTGTTGTGTTTTGAACACGATGTACTGTTGTTCCAGCTCATAGAGCAGGTCCTTTATCAGAGCTATCCTGTCTACAGGCTTCCCAAGCTCGGCTTCCAGGCTTGTTGAATTTTCCCTGATGTCTTCTCTGAAATCCTTTATTTTGACATTTGCATTTATTCCTACCCCTAGGATCACATAATGCATCCTGTCTACCTCTGCACCTACCTCAGTAAGGATCCCACATACCTTCTTTCCATCTATTAGCACATCATTGGGCCATTTTATCTTTGCATCCACTCCTAGCTTGCGCATGGACCTGGTAACGGCCAGGCCTGCCATGAGTGTCATCCTGGAGGCATGTTCGATAGATACAGATGGCTTCAATATAAGGGAGAAACATATGCCCCCGGGCGCTGAGAACCATTCACTGCCCATGCGTCCGCGGCCCTTCTTTTGTGTTTCCGCAATCACCATTGTACCTTCAGGATAGCTGGCTGCCATATCCCTGGCAAGGCTGTTCGTGGACTCTACCTCATCATAATAAAGGATCTCTTTTCCAAAAAGACCTGTTTTCAGACCTGTTTTGATCTGTTCTGGATACAGCTTATCAGGAGAAGATATCAAAGAATAGCCCAGCTTTGGAGATGACTTGATCTCATAGCCTTCTTTCTTTATCTCCCGTATGTGCTTCCAGACCATTGCCCGTGTGATACCAAGTTTCTCTCCGATCTCTTGTCCGGATATCGGTTTAGTATTATCGGTATCCTTAAGTATCTTGATTATTTCTGTTTTCTTGTCATTCACAGATACTCACCAGTAATTATTCTTTTCCTGATGTATATTGTACTCACAGGTTTAATTACTTTGTCTGCTTGCGGACATTACCCATATAGGATTCAACCGCTGCACTTATAGCTGCAACCTTCTGGTCCTTGTTATCCAGTGCAGATGCAAGTGTTGCCCCTCTTGCCGAACCCTCTATCACGACACGCTTTACATCCTCTATGATATTGTTGTCATAGATAAAATGAGTGGTAAGCTTCCCCTCCCTGAATACAGGATTGCGTAGCACTGCCTTGTGGAACGGGATGTTAGTATCCACTCCACTGACCACATATTCATAGAGAGCACGTCTCATGCGGTCTATGGCCTCGTCCCGGGTCTGGCCCCATGCAGTAAGCTTTGAGATCATGGAATCATAGTGGGGAGATATGGTATATCCAGTATGCACTCCACTGTCAACACGTATCCCTATACCTCCTGCAGAACGATAGCGCCTTATCTTACCTGGAGATGGCGCAAAATCATTGAGTGGGTCCTCTGCGTTGATGCGGCACTCGATGGCCCAACCATTTATGGAGATGTCTTCTTGCTTGATCTTGAGCTCCTCGCCACATGCAATGCGCAACTGCTGCTTTGCAAGGTCGATACCCGTTATCATCTCAGTGATGGTATGTTCCACCTGCAACCTTGTGTTCATTTCAAGGAAATAGAAGTTACCCTTTGAGTAAAGAAATTCAATGGTTCCGGCATTCTCATAGCCTATGGCCTTTACAGCCTTGACCGCCATTTCCCCCATCTGCTTGCGCAACTCCGGGGTCATCACTGGGGATGGTGCCTCTTCTATAAGTTTCTGATGTCTGCGCTGGATAGAACATTCCCTTTCCATGGCATAGACCGCATTCCCATATTTATCGGCGAGCACCTGGAATTCGATGTGCCTGGGTTCCTCCACATACTTCTCAATGAATACGGTCGGGTCACCAAATATCGAGGCAGCCACCGACTGGATGGCTTGTAGTGAGTTCTTGAAACCCTCTTTAGAATGGACTATCTTCATTCCCATACCACCGCCACCGGCAGAGGCCTTGATGATCACAGGATAACCTATGGAGTTTGCTATCTCAATGGCTTCATCTTCGCATGACACGGCTTTGTTGGTACCTGGAACAACAGGGATACCAGCCTTGACCATTGCATTCCTAGCGGCTATCTTGCTTCCCATCTGCTCGATGACATGGCTGGGGGGACCAATGAATGTGATACCTGCTTCCTCACACCTTTTTGCAAATATACTGTTCTCTGAAAGAAAACCATATCCCGGATGGATCCCTTCTGCTCCGCTATCTAAGGCCACCTGTATTATCCGGTCCATGTTCAGGTAGCTCTGACTGGATGGTGCGGGGCCGATATAATAAGCTTCATCTGCATACTTTGCAAACAAGGCGTTCTTATCGGCTTCTGAATACACTGCCACGGTAGCCACATCAAGCTCTCTGCACGCACGCATGGCCCTGATAGCTATTTCACCACGGTTTGCAACAAGTACTTTCTTGAACATATATACCTCTGATCATTCCAAACATCCACTCATACAATACACATCAAGATGTGACCGGATACCAGTGTATCTCCTTCAGCGATGAAGATCTCTTTGACAACTCCACTGTGGGGTGCATAGATCGTATTTTCCATCTTCATGGCCTCGATGATGCAGACGACATCGCCTTTATTTATCTTATCCCCCACATCGACCTTGACCGATAATACCATTCCCTGCATGTGACTTACCACTTCACCGGGCATTGAGGCACTTGGCTTTGAGGTCTTCTTTGCCTCAGATACCGTGAAGGCACCACCTACTGGGTTCACCTTTACATTGAACATTTCTCCATCCACTTCGACCTTGAACTCGCTTGGAACAAAATTAGTTGCAGGTTCGGATGGACATGGCTGGTATAGTGGCTTAGATGGTTGAAGCTCCTCTTCCTTTGTTTCCCTCCGGAGGAAGGCAGGCGCTATTGCAGGATACATTATGTACGTGAGTACGTCCTCTTCCTTCTGTATGAGTCCCATTTTCTCAGCTTCTGCTTTCATCCTTTCATATTCTGGCTTAAGGAGGTCGGCAGGTCGACAACTGATAGGTTCCTCGTTCTCGATGATCTTTCCAATTATAGCGGCCTTCAAAGGCTGTGGTGGTCTACCATACAACCCGCGCACGTAGTCCTTTACCTCTTTTGGTATCACCTTATACCTCTCACCCATGAGGACATTGAGCACCGCCTGTGTGCCTACTATCTGGCTCGTTGGTGTGACAAGGGGGGGATATCCCAGATCGGCCCTGACCCTTGGCATCTCTTCAAGTACATCCTTGAGCTTATCAAGTGCATTCTGTTCCTGTAACTGGGATACCAGATTTGAAAGCATGCCACCGGGGATCTGATATAACAGCACATTGGTGTCAACCTGTTCTGATATGGGGTTAAGGATACACCGGTATTCATCTTTTAGCTTCTTGAAGTATTCCGATATCTCTGCTATGAGCCCCAGGTCCAACCCTGTCGCACGTTTGCTCTCTGCAAGGGCTGCCACCATTGATTCAGTTGGGGGTTGTGATGTGCCCCATGCAAATGGGGACAGTGCCGTATCCAAAATATCGACGCCTGCCCTGCATGCGGCCATATAGCTCATTGGGGCCATCCCCGATGTACAGTGACTGTGCAGGTCCACGGGTAGGTTGACCTGTGATTTTATGGCCTTGACCAACTGGTAGGCTTGATTTGGAGATATAAGACCTGCCATATCTTTGATACAAAGTGAATCGCACTCAAGCTCCGCAAGCTTTGTTGCAAGCTCGACAAAATTATCAATGGTATGTACCGGACTGATGGTATAACATATAGTACCCTGAACATGGGCACCTTCCTTTTTAGCAACGGTAATGGACTTCTCCATGTTGCGGATATCGTTCACTGCATCAAATATCCTGAAGATATCTATACCATCCTCATATGCTTTTTTCACAAACTTTTCAACGACATCGTCCGAGTAGTGTCTATAACCCACCAGATTCTGTCCACGAAGGAGCATCTGAGCTGGTGTTTCTTTCATACGTTTCTTCAGTTCCCTGAGACGATCCCAGGGGTCTTCGTTGAGATATCTGATAGAACTGTCAAAGGTTGCACCTCCCCACATCTCAAGTGAGTAATATCCGACCTCATCCAGTTTTTCGACTACCGGCAGCATGCTTCGTGTGCGCATGCGGGTAGCTATCAATGACTGGTGCGCATCTCGAAGTATGGTCTCTGTGATCTTTACTTTCATGGTAATCCTCCGGGAACCTTCATTCTAGTACACCTGTTAGTGCATGGGGTCATCTGGTACCTGGCCTCAGATGAATTTTACTTCCATATATCATGTTCTTTTATTTAGTTTCTGGTGAAACTGTCTACAGGGCTAGAATGCCTTCCGACAAACCAGTGGAATGTATCCAATGGAAATCTTTTGTCTATAGATTCCCATCTATATGAAACCATTCATAGATATTGGACTAAATATTTAAAAAATGAACTTGAGGTATGTTTATATAATATACTGTAATAATATAATTATTCAAATAATGAGCTGTCCGACTAAGTGAAAATATAGAAATGCTATGTATACACCAAGGACGGATACAGTTCGCATGCATCATACTTCTTTGAGAGTGATATTATGGCAGATATAACATTGGATGGAAAAAAGAATTCTTCAGATATGCTACAGCTTGTGGTCTTTGAATTAGGTGGTGAGGAATATGGCGTCGAGATCATGAATGTGCAGGAGATCATACGGATGCCAGAAATGACACATATTCCACAGTCACCTGATTACGTCGAGGGTGTGATCAATCTGAGGGGCAGGATAATCGTGGTCATCAATCTCAGCAAGCGTTTTAACCTGAGATCGAAGGCATCTGATGGGAACTCCAGGATAATCGTCGTAGAAATTGGCAATGTTGTCGTTGGTATGGTAGTGGACTCTGTAAATGAAGTATTGAGGATCCCAAGCTCCAGTGTGGACCCAGCTCCAGAACTTGTAATGTCAAAACTCAGTAAGAACTACCTTAAGGGTGTTGGAAAGATCGATCAGAGACTTCTCATATTACTCGACCTCTCCAGGATATTGACCCTTGAAGAGGTAAATGAAATAGCAAGCCTTGCATGAAAGGCTTCCTATATTTTTTTGGAATTTTACCAAAACGTAACAGTTAAACTATTTCACGTGGATTTCTTCTTTTTCGTTCATTTTTATCTCAAAAAGCATTGCTTTCATAAAATAATGTGAATCTGTAAAATTTATAGGCCCCAGCCGTAAAAACATAATCGTTCTACTGGCCCCCATCACTTTTACGCGCGCGATGCCTGCCGCCAGGTGTGGTGATACATTGACCGGGGACCGATGACTCATTCATGCCACCCTATCCAGACCAAGCCTGTAGACCTCTATATTTGCACCTTTACATGCATTTAGCCTGCTTTCAGCGATCCTTGCACATACAAAACCAAGCCTTATATGGTCCCTGGCAACCTTGAACTTATCAGAATATGTGATGAACCTCTGCACCTGACCAATTGCATTGTCCTTTACCTCTATTTCGATCTCAATAAGCAGATGCTTGCCTTCATTGTCCACAAAAACAGCATCTATCCTCCCACCATCCACTGTGACCTCCGTGTCCAAGAATTTGAGGCCAGGTTCTATCAGTTCTGGGAAAGTTGTGATCATTCTGGAAATATCGTCTTCAGTAATGGCCTGTTGCTCAAGAATGGCGTTCATATCATCTGAAGCAATGACCTTTTGAAGATAGGGGACCACATCGGCCCTCTTCATGTTCCTGGAATGTGGATACACCCCTATGAGCTTGTTATCATCATAGAGGAGCAAAGTACATATCTTTCCAAGTGAACTCGCATTGCGTGAGATCGGCAGTGGCCCCTTGCCCTGACTTTTGACAGCGACCCCTTGTGCTGCACTGACCTGTCTGATATTGCTTATAAGATCATGCCTTGCATCCTCTGCGAGTAGGCTTGTATCAATAATCCCATAGTCCACTGAATGCTTAACTTTAACTTGTTCAAGCAACTGGATACACTCTTCCTTCTCCTCTGGGTCACTATCATGCCTTATACAAAGCACATATCTCCTCATTTCCACTCCTTTTTCCTTTAGAGATGGAACATTGATGCCTGATAAACATTGCCCTTTAGCCAATGATGCGTGGCTGGACAAAGTTCCCGATGGACCTGTCGTATGCAAAAGTAAAAATCTAAAGGGATACATTTGCACACTATCTTGACCGAAAAAGGTGTGTAAGAAATATGAGAGTATTGATATTCGTATGTGGAGAGGGGCTTGGACATACGAGCAGATGTTTGGCACTGGGTAAAGAACTGAAGGATGCAGGTCATGAAGTGCATTTTGGTGCCTATGGATATTCAGGGGAACTTCTGGCCGCTAATGGTTTTACTATTCACAAGATACCTTCGGAAGTTACACTTGTAGGAAAGGCCGGGTCACTGGATCTGAAAAGTTCTGTACTTGCAACATTCAAGAGTGGTCAGCTCTCAGGCCAGATAGATATCGCTCGGGCCATAAAGAATGCAAGGCCGGACCTGATAGTCTCTGATAGCTACTTCATAGGGGCATTGGGGGCAAAAGCTGCTAGGATACCATGTTACCTTATCCTCAATCAATCCAATATGGAGGAGTTCTTCAAAGGAAAGGGTATATCTGGAAGGATAGTTGGTGATGTGCTTAGAATGTTCTACACAAGTGCATTCAAGGTGGTGGATGCTATCATCATCCCTGATTTCCCTATGCCATATACGATATGTCGTAAAAACCTAAAGTTTTCAGAAGACGTTACGAAAAAACTTATATACTCCGGCCCCATGACTGGTAAAAATTATACAGGACCAGAGTTGGTCGGGCTCAAACACCCCCATGTGCTCTCCACGATAGGTGGCTTTGGATACCGTGCACCTATTTTTAAAAAGGTCATCCTTGCAGCACAGATGGACCATGATATAAATTACACCCTACTTTCAGGTCCAAGCGTCGACCCTGCAACTTTTGTGTCCTTGCCTCCCAATGTGAAGGTACTTGAATTCATCAAGGACCAATTCCCCTATCTCGCATCATGTGATGTCATAATTGCCCCCGGAGGACACAGTACCATGATGGAAGCTATGAGCTTCGGGGTACCAATGCTTTCAGTACCCGATATAAACCACAGTGAGCAGCGCTGTAATGCCTCGGCCCTAGAAGAAGACATGCTTGGAAGGATGCTGGAATACTCGGTCACTCCTGAGGAAATCCTTTCATCCATTTATGAACTGTTGCAGGACCAAAGATATAAAGAACAGGTTTCAGTTCGCAAACAAATGGCACAAGAACTAGATGCTGTAAAATTGATACGTCGGATGTTGGAGGACGCACATGGGGAATGATAATGTCTATGTAATATGCATACACACGTCATGCATATAACATAATGTATAACAAGGATCTAAAAAGAAAGCAGTTTTACTTCTTGCCTAGGAAATCAGAGACAAAAACACCCTCTAATGCGCCATCCGGGATTCGAACCCGGGTTTAGGGCTTGGAAGGCCCCAGTCATAGCCGCTAGACCAACGGCGCACATCGCACCCCTAGTAGCGTTCTTTTGGATATAACATTTTCGCCTGACATCTGCAGATACTTTGAGATTGTCTAATTAGCTCATATTTCCTACATAAAGACGCGCACCTTTTTACAGTCCAACTCCCGGCTCGCCGCCTATCGCGCGCGTTTTTCCCGAGGGGCGGACAGTATATAGGAATGAACGTGAAAAATGGAATATGCTTTAAAAAGCGAAATTCTGATCAGACACCCTCACTTTGTGGGACACATGAAAGAAGGGATATGCACAATGCACCCACAACCGAGGCAAAAACCATCACAAGGCGTATTTTCCGCGCAATTCCTTTATCCTGTCCCTCAGCTCAGCAGCTCTTTCAAACTCAAGGCCCTTTGCGGCCAGATGCATCTCAGATTCAAGGTCTATTATCATATCGCTAAGTTCTGCTGTGCTCATACCCTCAGCTAGCACCATGATAGCCGAGGCCTCTGGATGCTCGCGTTGCTCCACTAGTTCCTTTTGCAATGCCTTTTGTATTGTACGTGGAGTGATATCGTGCATTGCATTGAAGTCGATCTGTATCTTCCGACGCCGGTTTGTCTCTTTAATGGCCCGCTCCATTGAACCTGTGATATTGTCAGCATAAAGTATCACATGACCATCTACATTCCTTGATGCGCGCCCGATGGTCTGGATCAGAGAGCGTTCAGACCGCAGGAAACCTTCCTTGTCCGCATCCAGAATTGCAACAAAGGCCACTTCCGGGATATCCAGACCTTCACGAAGCAGATTGATGCCAACAAGTACATCGAAATCGCCCTTCCTCAGGTCACGGACTATAGCTGCCCTTTGAAGGGTCTCTATATCCGAATGCATGTAGCGCACCCTGACCCCCATCTCTGTGAGATAGGCTGTCAGATCTTCAGCCATTCTTTTTGTAAGCGTGGTCACAAGCGTACGATAACCGGCAGCAGTGACCTTGCGAATTTCACCGATCAGGTCGTCCACTTGGTTCTCCACAGGACGCACGCAGACCTCTGGATCAACAAGTCCAGTGGGGCGAATGATCTGCTCCACGACAGCCTTACTTCTGTCAAGCTCATATTCGGCAGGCGTAGCCGATACATATAGGACATTATCAAGCTGCATTTCAAACTCATCATAGCGCAACGGGCGATTATCATATGCCGAGGGAAGCCTGAACCCATGACCTATGAGTGAATCCTTCCGAGCCCTATCTCCATTGTGCATTCCCCTTATCTGGGGTATGGTGACGTGGGACTCATCGATGACTACTAAGAACTCTTCCGGGAAGAACTTTAACAAGGACGATGGGGGATCTCCCTTCCTCCTGCCATCGAAATGCCTAGAGTAGTTCTCGATACCACTGCAGTATCCAAGCTCTTGTATCATCTCGATATCAAAATTCGTGCGTTGCTCAAGCCTCTGTGCTTCAAGCAACATGTTCTTGGACCGCAGGTAAGACAGATGTTCAGCAAGTTCTGCCCTAATAGAGCTTAAAGCATTCTCCATATGTTCTCCTGACATTACGAAATGCTTGGCAGGATAGATCATGGTACTTTCACCAGCCCTTAGTTCATGAAGCACCTTAGCTGTCACAGGGTCAAAATAGGTTATCCGGTCTATCTCGTCTCCAAAAAGTTCTATCCTGATCCCCTGGCGCTCCTGGGCAGGATATATCTCTATTGTGTCTCCCCTGGACCGGAATCTTCCTGGTGAGAACTCGATATCGTTGCGCTCGTATTGTATGTTGATAAGGTCTTCGAACAATTGACCCTTGTCCAGCTCATCTCCCACGGTCAACAATACCGACATCTTACGCCACTCTTCTGGAGAACCAAGGTTATAGATACAGGATACACTGGATACGACTATCACATCACGACGCTCAAGTAGCGAACGTGTGGCAGACAAGCGCAAACGGTCGATCTCTTCATTGATGGACGCATCTTTTTCGATATATGTGTCTGTTGTGGGGATATAGGCCTCAGGTTGATAATAATCATAATAGCTAACAAAATACTCTACAGCATTATTGGGAAAAAACTCGCGGAACTCTGAGTAAAGTTGTGCGGCCAGTGTCTTATTATGGGCTATCACCAGTGTGGGCATCTGTATGTTCTGAATGACATTGGCAACAGTGAACGTCTTACCTGAACCCGTGACACCCAACAAGGTCTGATGCTTAAGGTTTCTCTTTATACCACTGGTCAGCTTTTCTATGGCTCCAGGTTGATCACCTTTAGGTCCATAGTCAGATACAAGTGTGAACTGTCGCATCACTTGTAGTATAATGCCAATTCATGTATATACATATTCACACTGCCAATGCCTATTCAATTGATTGCTTTGTCTGGCAAATGACAGAATAACATGAACACAGGTTCACTACACATATCCTGTCATGGTAGCAAGAAGGTGAGCAGCAGATATGCGCACATCAATGCGATGGTCAGCAAGACCAGTTGTTTCACACTCGATAGGTCTGTGCCAAATACTATAGGAATTGGACCGAGCATAATGATGCCTCCACCTTTTACAACTGATCCATTCTCATCCGAACCAGGTCCAATTTGTCCACCCGGCACTTTGTCCCATGACCCTTTATTTTCAAGGAATATGGAAAGGCCAATGAGCACAGAACCAATAAGGACCATTGCCATACCTGCATATACCAAAGGCGAGATCATCGCACCCTCCCGGACATAAAGAATATGACCGCTAACACAACACCTACAAGGAGCATGATAGAAGTGATATCTGGAGAAGAACCAAAGACAATTGGGATAGGTCCTATGAGAATGAGCCCTCCATAAGTAGCCCCGGACTCCCCTGCTGATGTGATAATACCCAGAAATACTAGCAGGAACCCAAAAAGAACAAGAAAGATACCGGCACGCATTGTGCGTTTTGGTAAGCTCATAACAGGTTTCCAGTATTAGCCATATTCCATGTAGTTCCTGTGGAACTGCTTTGGCGTTTCGCTCTTCATTTGTACCTGCTGCCGGACCTGTGCATCCCCGATATATCTGTATTCCCTTTGTGTCCTGTTGCCACGGCGCTCAAGAAGTTCCTTCTGGTACATCCTTGAAAGATACGTGGACACCGTGCTCTGTTTTATAGGACCGTATATACGTTCGTAATGTTGCTGCACGTCCTGTGAAGAGAACCACACCCGTGGGTACTCGTATTTCAGGAAAAGCTCCAGCCTCTCATTGATGGTCAGAGATGAATCGTTCATCCTCTCTTGCAAACTGACTGTGCGCCCCGTATGTTGTCGAGGATCGAACATGCCCAATTCATTCCTAGCAGGCATAGGATCCTGTATTGCAGGACGTTGAGGATGATTTGGTGGCTGGTGCTGAATGGCATTAGCTACATTATTCATCGGCTGTCCATAATAGTGATTCTGGTTCATCCCAGGATTTGTACCATAAAGGTTGTAGCCAGGTTGTTGCTGATATTGCACCTGTTGGGCATTATGCTGCATATCCTGTTGCTGAAATAATAGATGTTGTGGTGGCATCATCTGTTGCGGCTGTTGAACCATATGCTGTGGTGGCATCATCTGTTGTGGTTGTTGAACCATATGCTGTGGTGGTAGCACCTGCTGTGGTTGTTGAACCATATGCTGTGGTGGTAGCACCTGCTGTGGTTGTTGAACCATATGTTGTGGCATCATCTGTTGTGGCTGTTGCACCATATGTTGTGGTGAACCCGTAAAATGTGGTTGTGCCGTAATATTATTTACCGGAGGTATGGGAGCCCTTGGCTTGTTACCACTTTGCTCTGTACAAAAAGTATTAAGTGTAGTACTATTAGAGTACTCAGGTGAAGGTTCGGAGCCATCTGTTAGCTCCTCCCCTATCGGAGCTATGAATGCAAGAAGCCAACGCTTCCAATGCTTCCCGCTAAACTCTACGCTTGTGCTTTCAATCCCATCTTCACTGATGATCTCCAGCCGAACCTTCATCCTTTCCTTCCCGCCGCATCACCATTCATCCCCTCAGACTCATTGGATCTGCAGACCATTCATCCCTCAAACTTCATATTGACAGAACATAATCCCCTCAGAAAACGTTCTGTTTTCAATATTATCTGTTTTTGCGTTAACACATCCGTAACACAATGTTGCGTTGTATCTCACAATTACTTATATGGGATTGATTATATATAAATCTTTTCTTTGATTTCAGTGCTTAACTGTTTTAACCTAAATCCAAGGCATATTAATCCTTCTTTTTTGTTTAAACATGGTTAATACAGATTGAAGCTCTGGTCACAATTCAAACTATAGTAATTAGTACTAGATAAATATGTTGGATCAATAAGATAAAGAAAATAATAGGGCTCTATTCAACCATGGCACAGCACTAAAGTACTATTTTTCAATTTAAAGCTCTATATTACCATGTTTATAAAAAATAACTGAATACATTAATAAAACAGTGTTTTTTGTGATAATGCCAGCATCTTTAAAAATAATAGAATGCAAAAAGCGCAACTACATCATTCTAACGGAAACTTCTCCGAAAATCCCTAACAAAAGACGCGGCACCTATTTACAGTCCAACCCCCGGCTCACCGCCAATCGCGCGCGTTTTCCCGAGGCACAGACATCATATAGGAGTTAACGTGAAAAATGGAGTATGCTTAAAAAAAGTGATAAGGATATAAAGCTAAATTCTGATCAGACAAGCTCCTTAATAGTTTGTCTAATTAGCTCATATTTCCTCCATTTCTGATCAGATGACCAGTTAACACAATAAACGCGTGCGAAATATATAACGAAAGATGCAGTTGCATCTCTCTAACGAAAACGCTGTTGCGTCTTCTAACAAAAAATGAGGCACCTTCTTACATTTCAACCCCAGCTCGCCGCCAATCGCGCGCGTTTTCCCGAGGCACAGACATCATATAGGAGTTAACGTGAAAAATGGAGTATGCTTAAAAAAAGTGATAAGGATATAAAGTTAATTTCTGATCAGACAAGCTCCTTAAAGTGTAAGAACTACATAGTTCACTTTATATTAGATGGTAACATAGTATGATTCTATGCATAACAGTAGTGTTGAATCACCAGCTGACACAAAGGATTCAAAAATGTTTGCTCATACTGAGGCAGAGAGCATCACTGAGAAAGACGTAGAGGCATTATTACAAGAGATAGAGATACTTAAGGTAAATCATGAGAATATGCGGGCCAAACTCCTTGAGGCCAGCATGCTTGCAAATACATATCTGGAAGATAACGGGAAGCTTAAAAAACAAGTAGAGCAACTCACCAGGCCACCCTTGTTCATTGCAAGTGTCATGGAAGTTGACAAAGATATGGCACTATTGAGACAGCATGGGAACAACCAGGAAGTAGTTACCAAGATACCGACCCATTTCCAGGGAGAGGTACAGGCAGGTATGCGAGTCTGTATCAATGGGGTATTCTCTATAGTTTCCATAATAAGCAGGGCTGCTGATGTCCGCGCGCAGGTAATGGAACTTATTGACTCTCCAGGCATTGATTATGATATGATAGGCGGTCTTGATGATGTACTTAAGGAGGTCATCGAATCTGTAGAACTGCCACTGACAGAACCTGAGCTTTTTGAGCGCATTGGTATTGAGCCACCTACAGGTGTATTGATGTACGGTGCACCAGGGACTGGAAAGACATTGATAGCAAAAGCTGTTGCATCCCGTGCCCACGCAACCTTTATCCGCATGTCCGGTTCCGACCTGATCCAAAAGTTCGTAGGAGAGGGCGCGCGTCTTGTGAAAGATGTGTTCCAGATGGCCAGGGATAAATCTCCATCTATATTGTTCATCGATGAGATTGATGCAGTGGGCGGCATGCGGACCCACGACGGCACCACAGGCTCAGCAGAAGTGAACCGCACCATGCTCCAGTTGCTTGCAGAGATGGATGGCTTCGATGCCACAAAGAATGTAAAGATAATCGCAGCAACCAACAGGATAGACCTCCTCGACCCAGCATTGTTGCGCCCCGGACGTTTTGACAGGGTAATTCAGGTGCCTTTGCCCGACGAGCGCGGCCGTATGGAGATATTCAAGATACATACTCGCAAGATGAAGTTGGCCCAAGATGCCGATCTGGAAAGGATGGCAAAACTAACAGACGGGCTCAGTGGTGCTGACATAAAGGTCATTGCAAAGGAAGCAGGTATGTTCGTCCTCAGAAGACGCAGTACAGAAATAACTATGAAGGACCTCTTAGATGCCTACGATAAGGTAGTATCAGAGGAAGAGAACAACGTACCTCATGCCATGTTCGCCTGAGATATTGACAGACCTGTGACAAGGTCCATGTTACAGGTCTTTTTTGTTTAGTTTTCAAGCCAAAGTTTGCCTATTTTTATCATCGGCTTGCATACTCTTATTTTATTGTCATACACACAAAGTGTAAAATAGTCTATCCCATGCACGTTCCTACTATCCAGAAGAGGAAATGGCCTATGCAAGGATAAGGTGAGAAACACGAATTGTATATTTGATATAAAATAATTACCTTACTATCCCAAACATTAATATCAATATAATACTTATACATATAATAATAAGATTAAAAAAAGGAAAACAACAATGGATGAACAAACTCAGGAAATTCTGGCAACTATGAGGGAAAGTCTGGCAGACAAGAGTTCATTGTTCTTTGCTCAGGTTGACAGTTTCGTAGAAAGACTAGTATACTTGTATGTATTTGATGTCCTCGTGAGCCATACTGATAGAAACGTCGTATGGCTCTGCCTGAACTCACCCAGGGACAGGATACTGGCAAAGTTCAGGGACTTTGGATTAGATATCAGCAAAGAGAACGGGAGATTGTTCTTCATTGATATTGAAGTACCTGGAAAACAAGCTATGCCAGATACCTTTTATTGCAACTCTCAAGCCGACTATACAAAGATGGCATCACACATATCGAACCTCTTTGATAGGGATGCACAAACCTTACTGGTAATGGACAATATGAACACCCTGGCCAGTGACACCATGCAAGTTGTCGGGACATTCATGCAGTTTGTTGAAAAGAAGGTGAATGAGAAAAAGGGAAGTATCGTTTCTGTGCTTTTGAAAGATATATTATCTTCTGAAAATGAAACACTGGTTAAATCCTTCTTTGATGTGGTCCTCGACGTAAGCAATATAGGAGAGGTGCATGCACAGATAGGACTTAAGGATATGGATTTCCGATATCTTGTGAACGGCGGTACCATACACATAGAACACTCCCGCAAGAAGGAAAAAAGAGACAAACTAAAAATACTCATCGTTGACGATGAACCTGATATCCCAGAGCTTCTGAAGTTGTCTATGATGAATGAACCATATGATTTCCTCGTGGCATATAATGGAGAAGATGCCATCGACATAACATTGAATGAACGACCTGATCTTATATTGTTGGACATAATGATGCCAGATATGGACGGATATGAAGTAGTGAAGCATATAAAAAAGAGCAAGACCGCAAAAGACATACCTGTCATAATGATATCTGCAAAAACAGCTGTGGAAGACAAAGTAAAGGGAATGGAGCTTGGTATTGATGACTACATTTCCAAACCATTTGATAAACGAGAAGTGAAGGCTAGGATCAAAATGGTCATGCGAAGGATAGGTAAGCCTGTTGAGGAATAGATATATAAGAGACTAAAGAATACCTACCCTCGTAATTAAAGGTTACTTCAGGAGATAAAATGTACCCAAAGATCATGATCGTTGATGATGAGCCAGATACAATTGATTTTGTAAGGGTCATCCTCGGGTCTGAGAATATGGAAGTCATAGGTGCTAACAGTGGCTTTGAATGCCTAGAGTTGCTTGAGACAGAAAGACCAGACCTCATATTGCTTGATATTATGATGCCAGATATGAACGGATGGGAAACATTCCATAAGATAAAAGAGAAGGATCCCCGCGTCCCTATTGCGATCCTTACCATAAGGAACCAAGAGTTCGATAAGATGCTCGGCCTACATGTGCTAAAGGCAGATGACTATATTACAAAACCCTTTAGCAGGAATGATCTGATAAAAAGGACCAGGGATCTGCTGAACTCTCCAGCCAAATGATGTTCTATGAACAAATAGAACATGTCCTACGAGACAATAAGATATGTATCCCCCATTCAGGTCCTTTCGCATAAGATAGAAGAAGTTCCCCTAAGGAACAAGTGGGCTTCTCGATCTCCTTTTAATTCATCCTCCAGGCTATTGCGCATTGTCCAGTATTCTTTTGGCTCCACTGCAGCCCTTAATACCACAGTTCCAAAGCCATGGGCCCTAAGGAAAGAATTCAGGCGAGGTATATCGAATGTCTGGACATCCAGTACCCTATATCGATTTTTGATCATGGGGTGTGTCATAGATACATCGGATGTTAGGAATACACGTTTCCTATCCACAGGGAAGAGAGCCAGGTCGGCGGCTTGCCTTTGTAACTCATATGCCAAACGAGGCAAAAGACCCGCCCTTTCAATGGAGGCATCCGGTTCGTATGCATAACAGGCAAGAGCCTCAGATCCCGGCAAATCCGACAGTTCAGGCCCTGAGCTGATGCGTGCTCCAGATGGAAGCGAGACCGCGGATATGTCACATTGCATGAGACTACCAAAGTATAGATTTAGACGGTTCATATTCCCATCAAGTGAAAGATATTCTTTTTCACACACAAAAGGCACCCTTTCTGGAGTAAGCTGTGGTGGTGCCTCAAAAGCAAAGTCTGATGCAATGGAACTATAAGCCTTTATAACGTCAGGTATTGCCGGCTGAAGACTTCTGATATCACGCCGGTCTTCCGTTGCAGGTCTTGCGGGGTCCGAGAATACCACATCAAGTTCGGGTAGCTGTCCTATCACATCTGGAGAGAGTGCATCGCCACATATGAACTCCACATTATCGATACCAAGGAGCTTACAGTTCTTCTTTGCGTATGCCAGCTTCTTCGGGTCAATTTCCACAGCATAGACCATTTCACACTCCCTTGCAAAGTAGATGGTCTGACCTCCGACCCCACAACTGATATCTGCAATAGTGTCACACCTGAGTCGTGCAGCCCGATACCTTGCAACATCCTCAGGAGTTGCAAAACGGATCCCGTCCTTGTCTGAGATGATCTCATGTTCAAATCTTTTCTTGCGTGGCAATTCTATCGGGCAAAGGAGGAAGTCAAATGATTTATAGTTGTTTACAGGAGCATTTTAAGGTAATCCAACCATCGATATACATAATTCTACTCTATGCCATGGAGAGGATCGAGAATGTCTGATCAGAATTTCGCTTTATTAAGCTTTTCTCATTTTTCAGCATATCGGTCTTTTTGCGCCCACTTCAATAGTATTATTGAGTTGCCCAATAAAATCGCGCGCGTATGTGGCAAGGGTCCGTGTTTGACTAGAAGTGCACGCTGTTTTGAAATTTAGAAAGATCGTCTGATCAGGAGTTGCTGAAATATCATCTAATTAGACAAACTCGGATTATATAAGACTTATATTCAATATTTATATATAATAATACTGGTATATTGTATCAACATATAATTAGTATAGCTTTGTGAAACCATGGCAGGCTTGAGCGATAAAATAAAAAAGGTAGCTGGACTCCTGAGCAAAAAGGGTTCCAAAGATAAAAAGTCTCCATTTGGCGCGGGAGACCTTCCTTTTACGCCAGGCGCTCCAGATTTCAGTTCTGTGCCTGACCTTACATCTGCTTTTCCACCAGGCTTCCCAGGGCAGGCCCCTTCTTCACCACCAGGAATTGGAGGGGGACCACCTGGAATGAATGCGCCGGGTGCACCACCTGGACCCTCAACTCCTCCCCAGTCTGCTGTCAGCTCTGAGCAAAAAGAGGCTATTGAAACAAACACCAAGAAGATCAAGGATGTTGAAAATAAGCTATCCAAGGCCGATGTGACCTTGAATATGATGCAGCGTGACAATGACGAGATCAAAAAGACAGTGGAGAAAATAGATCAGAGCGTACTTGAATTACTGTCACTTTACGAGATAGTTTCAAACCAGGTAAATCCATTTGTGGGGGATGACCTGGGATCAAGGGCCACCATCGAGCGATTTGACAAGACCGAGAAAAGGATCACGGAGATGGCAGATATGCTGGTCATCTTTAAAAACGAAATGGATGCCATGGGCCATAAGCTCAGCATGCCGGGCATTCCAAAAGAAGTTGGCGCAAAGATGCAGGACGTTGAATCCAAGTTGAATGCTTTTGCTGATGCAATGTCAATGCTCCATGAAAGCCTAGAGCAGCTAAATGCACGCACTGAGGAATTGACAGCTAAGGCTGGGACCATTGATCAGAATATCCTTGAACTTGCTGAAACTACAAGCAATATCTCTGCAAGGGTAGATGAACTAGAAAGGAAGAGCCTGCTACCGACAGCAAATGGCCCGGTGCTTGAGAACAATAGTGCTTCTTGGGATAGGGATGAGCAGGCCCCGGAGGAAGCACGGGACTGTCAAAAGAAAAGCCTTCCCTTTGTCCGCTTGGAAAATATCAGAAAAGACCCTACCAGTGTTGTGGTATTGCTCAACTGGATCGAGTTCCTTATGGAAAGGGTTGGGCGTAACAACCTGATGGATGCCCTGGACTATTATTTGGACATAGGATGGATAAGCGAGGATGTAAGGTCCGAGGTCATGGCCTATGCCCGTGGTATTGACTACTATGTAGAAAAACCAACCTGGCGCCTTCTCCCAGAGGACCACACAAAATCCCTGCTCTTCATCGAGAGGCTATGCGGCCGTAAGATAGACCGCAATATGTTGAGTTCAATTGATAGGGAAATGTCTAAAGTGAAGCACGGATTGGAGGAACTCTATGGGATTTGAGGTTACTATAGTGGTTGCCTTGCTATTCGTTTCTGCCCTTGTGCTTGGGACCGTTTCCTATACAGCCCTGAGTGCATCGAGTGATGTGGTCTCAGGAGCAAATTCGGAGCAACACATCATACAGAACAAACGCATGCACACGTCCATCCGGATCGACAGTGCCCATGCTGTTGGAACAGGTAGTGGATATGATCTGACGGTGACCCTGACAAACACAGGTAGCGAGACATTGCAGTTCAATGAGCTGAACATCCTCATCGATGGGCATATCGAACACTATTCCTTCAATGAAGCTGACAAAGTATGGGTACCTGTGGAAACACGGGAATTGACCATACAAGGGCTACATGGCACAGGTGAGCACCGGATAAAGATAGTTACAGAGAATGGTGTTTCAGTATATGGCACGTACGTGGCCTGATATTGTGCTGTTAGACTTATATACTAATATCAATATAATAAGTATATAATTAATGTTTTGACAAGTCATAAGAAAGACCAGACGGTATGGATGCATGGAAAACAGTCAAATCACCAGAGACTCATTATTTGCGTGCCAGAGGGCAGATACTGCCATCACGCACATGATCTTTTTTATCACAGCCATTATACTGGCTATGGGAGTCATCACTGTCCTTTCCGCTGACGTGCAATCCATCGTTTCCTCCTCTTCGGTGAACAGTAAACTGCTTGCTGAGCAAATGAGGACAGACCTGACAATTGTCAATGATCCGCTCATGGTGCCCTATGACGGAACTACGAAATCTTATAAGTTCTACGTGAAGAATACTGGAAGGACTGAGATGGCACCAGAGTTCGTTACAGTGCTCATTGATGGAACAATGATAATGCCCAATAATATTCGAGTGGAGATCCTCGATGGCGATGTTGTATGGAGGCCGGGGGACATCCTTGTGCTTCATATTATCACAACACCCTGCCCTCTGGGACCAGGGGACCATAGGGTACTTGTTGCTGCAGAGAACGGAAAGTCCAGTACAATGAGCTTTAAAACCTAGAGGTAAAATGGCAAAGATATATGCGTTTGATATTCCCAGAGATGAACTGAATGGAAAGTTGGGAGGAGGATTTCCGGCAGGCTCACTTGTAGTTATCGAGGGAGGTAGCGGAGGTGGTAAGAGTTCTATTACACAACGTATGTCATATGGATTGAATGAGAACAATGTTAGTGTAACTTTCATATCGACCCAGATGACCACCAAGGGCTTCATCAACCAGATGTACTCTATGGACTATCCCATTGCTCCTTTCCTGCTAAAAGGTGCTCTGCTTTACATACCCGTGATACCACTTGTCCAGGCGGCAAAGTCAAGGTTTGACTTCCTGGAAAGGTTGATGGCGGCTGAAGAGCTCTTCGAAAAAGAAGTAATAATCATTGATACTATCTCTTCTCTCATCAAATACAGTGCCAACACTGAGAAAAGTCTGGAGCTTATATCCTTTTTTAAGAAGTTGAATGGAATGGGAAAGGTCATAATCCTTACCATTGAGCCCAATCAGTTGGACGAGGACATTGCCTCCATGTTCAGATCATCTTGTGATATCTACATCACCCTTAAGTCACGACCTTTGGGAAGTGAGGTAAAGCGTACTATTGTCGTAAACAAGTTTACAGGTGCAAAGGGACCTGTGGGCCAGATGATAGGGTTTAGGATAGAGCCAAAGGTAGGCCTTGTAGTGGAGATAGCTTCCGTATCATAAAAAAGTATAGAGGGATCTTTATGGATGTTGAATTTGAGAAGGCGATACATAGAAACCCACATCTGGGTGAATATGTGCGTAAGTTCATGAAGGAGAAAGGGGCTGATGAGCCTGTATTCATGGTCAAACTTTCCAAAGACCTGAATAGGGAGAACGTAAACCTCATTTTGCCAGTGGGAGACCCGGTCTTCATCCATATATATGGCACGCCAGAGATGGGAGAGGTGCAATACTATAGCATAGAGCCAGAGCTAAATGAGCTTGAGAAGAGGAAATACGACGCTATATTGAGCATTATCCTGGAAAAATCGGCCAAAGAACCGGTACCCAATTCCGAATCGGAGCTCAAAGAACTTATAATCAAGCTCCTCAACGAGTCCGTAGAGGTAGGTGCAGGCGGGAGCATGGAAACCGAAGATAGTAAAAGTAAGTTCAATTTCCTGCAAAAGCTGATGCCTGTCCAGAAAAAGGTCCCGGTCAACCAGAACGAATACAATAAGTTGCTCTATCATATAGAAAGGAACATAATCGGTTCTGGACCCATTGAGCCCATTATCAGAGACCCATATCTTGAGGATATCAGCAGTATCGGTGTGAACAACGTCTTCATAGTTCATAAAATATTTGACACTGTTAAAACTGACCTTACATTTGGAGATGAAAAGGGACTCGATAACTGGCTTAGGAGTATGAGTGAACGTATCGGTAGACCTGTAAGCGATGCACGTCCCATAGCTGATGGAGCGCTTCCTGATGGTTCACGTATCAACATCATCTATAGTATGGATATCAGCCGGCGTGGTAGCAGTTTTACCATGCGTAAGTTCAGCGAGGTGCCTGTCAGTATAATACAGCTCATTGGATGGGGAGCAGTAAATGCTGAAATGGCTGCATATATGTGGATGTGTCTTGAAAATGGTATGAGTGTCTTCTTTAGTGGAGAGACAGCAAGCGGTAAGACTACTATGCTTAACGCCTGTCTTGCTTTTGTCAATCCAAAATCCAAGGTCTTTACAGCAGAGGACACTGCTGAGGTACAGCCACCCCAGCCAGTATGGCAACAGTTGATCACCCGTGAAGAAGGACCTGTGGATTCCAGAGTAGATACATTCGCTTTGTTGAAAGCTGCTCTGCGTTCAAGACCAAACTACATCATAGTAGGTGAGATACGAGGAGCAGAAGGTAACGTTGCTTTCCAGGGTATGCAGACCGGGCACCCTGTCATGGCAACATTCCACGCATCTGCCGTATCCAAGATGATCCAACGTCTGACAGCTGACCCTATCAATGTCCCTGCGACATTTATCGATAACCTGAACGTCGCAATGATCCTGTCTGCAGTCTACCGTAAGGGGAAGTTCCTGCGTCGCTGTCTTGCTATTGAAGAGATAGAAGGCTATTATGAAGAGGCAGGAGGAGTTATCACAAGGGCTGTTTTCCAATGGGACCCTGAAACAGATAAGCACAACTTCCGTGGACTGAACAATAGCTACATCCTTGAGAATAAAATAGCTACCAAGCTGGGATATGAGGATAAGCGTCAGATCTACCAGGACCTCTTCCTAAGGGCTAAGATCCTTGAGGAAATGCGGTCAAGGGGCATAGAGGATTACTATGAGGTTTTGGCCATCATTGTGAACTTCTACAAACATGGTGTTGACGGACTCCCATTTGCAGTATAAGGTGTGAGCGTATGGCCATTAATTATGATAAGGCATTCAAGAACCTTGGCATGGAACCTATGGTCTATATCAAGAAGTTTGCTTTGCCCATCATATTATTTGGTATACTCCTTGCAGTGCTCATGTACACCCTGCTGCCCAGTTTCTTCGTAGGTCCAACTAAATATATTCCTGTACTTATCGCTCTGGTCTGTGTTATCTTTGTCTTTTCCTATCCCCTTTCCATCCTGGCAGCAAAAGCTGCGCGCATCGACAATAACATGCACTATTACATCACCCAGATGGGGTCCATTGCAACCGCGGAGACCCCTAGGCTGGATATTATCCGTATTGTTTCTGAAAATGAGGATTATCGTGAGCTTGCACATGAAACTAGAAAGATATATGACCTTGTGACCGTCTGGAACATGAGCCTGGCAGATTCATGCAGGTTTGTATCCAAGCGTACTCCATCTATTATATTTGAGGATTTCCTGGACAGATTTGCTCATGCCCTGCAATCGGGAGAAAACGTAAAGGACTTCCTTTTTGCTGAACAGAACGTGGTCATGAACGAGTATGAGGCCATGTATAATGGTGCTCTTTATTCAGTTGAGATAGTAAAGGAACTTTTCGTATCCCTTGTTATGTCACTTATTTTCCTGGCATCCTTTGCTGTGATCATGCCGGTCATCACAGGTATGAATGCAGAATTACTAATGTCGGTAGTTGTAGTCATATTTATGGTCACTGATGTTGTATTGATCATGTTCACCAAAAGCAAGGTCCCCCAGGACCCTGCCTGGAGCAGGTCCAAGACCATTACCAACGATAAGCTTAAGCTCTACCGTTCTATCCCTATATCCATAGCTGGTTGCATCATAGTTGGTATAGCCCTCCTCATATATGGAAAGGTAAATACATCGATTGCAGTTGCGATGTTCTTTACACCATTGGTCTATACAGGATATGTTGCACGTAGTATAGAGAAAAGCATACGCCGCAAAGATGAGAACTTCCCTGCTTTTATTCGCTCCCTTGGAAGCTCTGCAGGTGCCAGGGGAGGCATAATCGATGATGCGCTGCGTGCCCTAAGGATCCATGACTTTGGACCACTTACAAAGGACGTTAACAACCTCTATAAAATGCTAGCGACAAGGATAGATAAGTTTGCTTCATGGGCACATTTTTCCGCAAATACCGGAAGTAACCTTATCCAGAGGTTCTGTGTGATGTTCGTGCAGGCAACGAACCTGGGAGGGCAACCGGAGGTAATAGGAGACATCATAGCAAGCAACTTTCACAGGATAGTCACATTGAGAAAGAAAAGGTCACAGTCTGCAAGCAGTCTTGTGGGTGTTCTCTATGGATTGACCGGTGGTATAGGATTCACCATGTATATTTCCCTTGGTGTCATCAGTCTTATGCAGGACATGTTCTCGACTGTGGATATGCCAGCCGGGATGTCAATAGGTATGGTGCTCTATACCAATGTAGGGAACATCAGCACCCTTGAGAACATGGTCCTTGGTATTATGATAGGCCATTCCCTTATGTCTGCACTTCTCATTCGGATAGTGGATGGTGGCCATATGCTCAGCTCTACCATAGATTTTGTCATCATGGTATGGATATCCGCAATAAGCGCTGTTGTGACCATCACATCTGTATCATCATTATTGGGAATGAGTTGACAAAGAGCTTGTTATTGTTTTATTGACGGGGGCTTGTTTGTCCTGTGGCACTTGCAGGGCCCCTATATACAAAGACCGAAATTTCATCCGGTCCCTCGTATTTGAATATCCATATGGGAATTACACACCTGCGCATGGACACGGGTGGAGAATGTCTGATCAGAATTTTGCTTTATATTCTTATCGCTTTTTTTAAGCATACTCCATTTTTCATGTTAACTCCTATATACTGTCCGCCATCGGAGAAAAACGCGCGCGTCTGGCGGTGAGCCTGGGTTGGACTATAAAAAGACGCCGTGTCTTTCGGTAGAAGACGCAACAGCATTTTCGGTAGAAGACGCAACAGCGTTTTCGGTAGAAGACGCAACAGCGTTTTCGG
>CAZBJM010000008.1:0-48257 GCA_964492225.1 uncultured Methanosarcinales archaeon | reverse complement strand
CGAAATACGCCGTTGCATCTTTCTATCGAAATACGCCGTTGCATCTTTCTATCGAAAGACACGGCACCTTTTTACATTCCAACCCCGGCTCCCCGCCAGTCGCGCGCGTTTTCCCCGAGGGGTGGACAGTATATAGGAATTAACGTGAAAAATGGAGTATGCTTAAAAAAAGCGATAAGAATATAAAGCGAAATTCTGATTAGACAAACTCTAGGTTAAAAGGCGTGAACTATTTGTATCAATCATTAGTAATCTCATAAAAATATATGTTCTATAATGGAACAAAGCATCCAATCGGAGAATGATATGGCATCAAAAGATGATTTATGTGAAAATGACAGGGAAGTCCTTGAAAAAGTGATAAGAGGAGAAGTACCATTTTACAAGATCGATACACTGACTGGCAAGGAAGCATCCATCAGGGTCCGACGCTATGCAGTAGAAGAGATATCAGGAGTGGAACTTGGGAATGTAGCTACTTGCTCCCTCGACCTTGAGATGGCAACAAAACGCAATATAGAGAACATGATAGGTGTCATTCAGGTACCCTTGGGTGTGGCTGGCCCCATGAGGGTAAAGGGAGAATTTGCTGATGGGAGCTTCTATATACCATTGGCAACCACCGAAGGCGCCCTTGTTGCAAGTGTGAACAGAGGATGTTCGGTGATAACAGGTTCTGGTGGTGCAAATGTGCGCATATTCAAGGATGAGATGACAAGAGCTCCTGTATTCAAGTTGGACAATGTACTACATGCCAGGGAATTTGCAGATTGGGTAAGAGAACCTGAAGTATTCATCAGGATGAAAGAAAGAGCGGCACAGACTACACGTTTTGGGGAGCTCATGAGCGTTGAGCCATTTGTGACCGGGAACACCGTATTCCTTCGCTTTTCCTATGATACCAAGGATGCCATGGGTATGAACATGGTGACCATAGCAACCGAAGCACTTACTACAATGATAGAAAAGGAATTTGGAGCTATACCCGTCTCACTTTCAGGCAATATGTGCACGGACAAGAAACCTGCTGCAATAAACACTATCATGGGTCGAGGGAAGACCATTGCTGCAGATGTCACTATCCCCCGGGCACATGTAGAGGAGCGCCTTAAATGTAAACCTGAGACCATGGTCGATGTAAACTATAGGAAGAACCTGCTGGGTTCAGCCCGGGCAGGCGCACTTGGATTCAATGCACATGCTGCAAACATCATTGCCGCCATGTTCATTGCATGTGGTCAGGATGCTGCCCACGTGGTCGAAGGAAGTACAGCAATAACAACCATGGAAATTACCAAAGATGGGGACCTCTATTGTGCAGTTACCCTGCCTGCCCTTGCTGTTGGTACAGTGGGGGGAGGGACTGGACTTGGACCACAGAATGACTGCTTGAGATTGCTTGGTGTAAAAGGTTCAGGCGAACCCCCTGGAAGCCATGCCAAGAAACTAGCGGAGATAATAGCAGTTGCAGTGCTGGCCGGTGAAATATCACTGATTGGAGCACAGGCTGCCGGGCATCTTGCCAGGGCACATGCAGAACTGGGGCGCTGAAGGCCCCTCTGCACTAAAGCTAAAAAGAAGATACTTACTTCAGGCATTTCTCTCTGGCCTTGCTAAGCAGGTCAGAACATTCGGTCATCTTAAGGTCCGCTTGCAGGATATCCTCAGCAAGTTCAGTATACCCTGCCTCTTTTACCTTTTCTGCCCAGTCCCTGAAACTTTTGCTGTGGCTTTGGTTGTGCTCGACCCAGTGCTCAAGAAGATGAGCCAGTTTAGATTTATTGATATCTTTAGACATACTATTTCCTCATTTTTTTGAGTTTATTGCTACCAGATAGTGCATTATCATTTAAACATCTGCCGGGTTGCTTATCTCCCCCATGAGAGCTGAAGCCGCAGCTGTTGCCGGTGAGCCCAGATAGATGTACCCACCTGCCCCCATCCTGCCCTTGAAATTCCGGTTGGCCGTGGAGATGCACACCTCATCCCTGGCAATGACACCCATATGCCCTCCAAGACATGGTCCGCATCCGGGTGTAGCCAAGCTGACACCTGCCTCAAGAAGTGTCTCGATGATACCCTTTTTGCATGCCTCAAGGAAGACCTCTCTGGATGCAGGGATCACAATGGTCCTAACAGCTACCTTTTCTCCTTTGAGTATATTTGCAACCACCTCGAGGTCCTCCAGTCTGCCATTGGTACATGTCCCGATGAAGGCCTGGTCTATCTTTGTGGAAGGCAGTGTGCTTATACCATGGACATTGTCCACATTGTGGGGGCATGCTATCTGAGGTTCCAGATCGGATACATCAAAGTGATATTCTTCACAATAGTGTGCATCCTCATCCGCATACACTGGTTCATAATGTTCTGTGTTACGCCCACTGAGATACTCAAATGTGGTCCTGTCAGGCGGGACAATGCCTGCCTTGGCACCCATTTCAATGGCCATGTTGCACAGGGTCATCCGTCCTGACATTGACATATGCTCAATTGTGCTACCATAGAACTCTGCAGCCTTATATGTAGCTCCTGCCACGCCCAGTGTCCCTATGATCTTTAATATCAGGTCCTTTGCATAGACCTGCTTTTTCAGTGACCCTTCTGCTGTTATCCTGATGCTTTCCGGCACCTTGAACCAGAGTTTACCTGTTGCGAATATCTCTGCCATATCAGTGGCACCAACGCCTGTCCCAAAGGCTCCGAAAGCTCCATAGGTGCAGGAATGGGAATCAGCCCCGACTATAAGCTTTCCAGGTAAGACCAAACCTTTCTCTGGTAGCAACTGATGACAAATGCCTTCTCCGACATCATAGTGCTTCTTGATACCCTGGCTCTTGATCCACTCACGGATATCTTTATGGAAAGCTGCTGTTGCATCGGAATTTGCCGGTGTGAGGTGATCAAAGGGAATGACAATCTTGTCCGGATCCCATACCTTCTCTACTTCCATTTCCCTAAAAGCCCGCACAGTAAGGATACTTGTTCCGTCATGTGCCATGGCACGATCCACGCCTGCCATGGCAAAATCGTTTGCTTTAAGCTCTTTTCCCGCTACACGACTGAATATCTTTTCGCTTATGGTGCTCAATATAATTACTCCCTGTATTGTGTTCCGTGTTGCAATTGTATGAGAATGGATTTCCTGATATAAGGAATGCACCCATAAAAATACATCTGGTCTTTCATTTAGGGAGAGATTATCTAATTAGCTCATATTTCCTCCATTTCTGATCAGATGATCAATTAACAATAAACGCGTGCTACATCTCTAACGAAAGACACGGTTGCGTCTTCTAACGAAAAACACGGTTGTATCTTTAAAACGAAAACCGCGGCACCTATTTACAGTCCAATCCCCAGCTCGCCGCCAATCGCGCGCGTTCTTCCCGAGGGACGGACAGTATAAAGGAATGAACGTGAAAAATGGAGTATGTTACAAAAAAGCGATAAGATTATAAAGCGAAATTCTGATTAGACATTCTCTGGTGAGAAGAGGAATAACGGACAGAAACATATAATAGTATGTCAGCTATTGTTTCTGCATTGAAAATTGAATATTTAGGCCATACGTCGGTCACTGTATCAATGAAAGGATAGCGGTCCCCGGGATATGCTGCATGAGTACAAAGAATAAAGATCCATATATATCAGAGATATGAATACCCATGTCCAAACAATCAAGAGATAAAGCGGTCAGAAACCTGAACAAAGGAGTATCGCTCATTGAAAAAGGGCTTGATGCAGAAGCACTGCAGACACTTGAGCTGGCAGAGCAGCAAGCATGGGAATCGAACATGCCGGGTGTATATATTAGTGTACTACGTACTTATGCTGATCTTTTATTTTCTATGGGACAGGATGATGCGGCCTTTGAAAAGTACAAGATCGCTGCTGTAATAGATAATGAACTTGCGACAAGGGGCTATAAGAACTTTGAACAGCGGGCCGGCATCTTTGGTAATCTTGGCATCATTCAGGAAAAGAAGGGATCCAGGGATGAGGCAAAAAGATGTTATGAAATATCCGTACAGGCATATGATAAAATACTAGGAAGTGACATGGACAACATGACTCTCAGGTCAAACGCTGCATCCACACTGAACAATCTGGGTGCCTTGCTGGCAGAAGATGAAGAGAACGAAGCGGCACAGAAGAATTTTGAGAAGGCACTCAGGATACTCCGGGAAAGACCAGAGCTTACTGCCAGGGCCACAGCCTTACAGTTCAAGATAGCTACCATCCTTGAGAACATCATCAACCTTGAGACAGCCGGTTCATCTACACATGTATCAGAGGAAGAGCACAAGCAACTGGTGGACACATATCGCAGTATAATAGACATAGACCCCACAGAGTTCTATAAGGAAAGACTTGCCTTTGCTTTGATATCCTATGCTGATGTGCTCAATGCTGCTGGAAAGGGGTCTGAAGCGAAGGGCCTGTATGAAGAAGCTCAAGAGATACAGCAGCAATTTGCAGATGAGAATGAAGAGTACATAACTGTCATGGGCATTAATGAGAAAGCATCAGAAGAAGAGCAGCCATATGCCAGTGTAGGCCTACCGGTAAATGAAGAAATTGTCTGTGACATGGGTACAGCCAATGTTGCAACTGGAAGCGTTGAGGAAACTGAGGAAATGGTGGCCCCAAAAATGTGTGCTGACGAAGATGAACAGTACACGGCTGAAGAGGATTTTGTCAGGGCCGAGGATATCTTGGAATTGGATGCCACCCCACGCCTATCAGATGATGGAAGACCCATAGACATGGAAGCGGTAGAACTGACAACCGTGGCAAGTACTACACAGGAAAAGAATGAAGCTGAAGCGTTCACCTCAATGACAGAAGACATAAAGGGATGTGCAAAGGACAGGCTTATGGATTCATTGCACAAACTGCAAAAAGCATTGGAGGAAGACCCCGATAATGCTAGGATACGTGCTGATGCCATCCTTGTGCTCAGGGAGCTGAACACTGTCATGGAGGAGGAGGAGACTTCTGAACAGAAGCTTCGAGATTATGAACATGTGGTCAGGCTTTGCGAGCTTTTGCAAAATGCCGTCCCCTCCAATATGACCTATGGACTGAACCTGGCCTTTGCCCTGGACATCCGTGGAAAGATGTTGGCCGAACTGCACGACGACAGCAGGGCATTGCATGACCTTATTAGTGCCACGGACATAGTGCTTGACCTACTTCATGAAGATGTGCATGATGAGATGTACATGCTCAGTGCAAGGACCATCATCGACGACCTCCGGCAGTTTTCAACGCTGCTGAGCATCCGCAGATTAAGGGCGACAGCATACATAGCACTTATCGATGCGCTCAACAGGTTCAAAGAGATAACAGGAGGAGGGACTATCAGAGAAAGTAGTTCTTCTGGAAGCTCTGTTGATAAGGATATCGATAACAGGGACATGGCAGATATGTTGGCACTTACAGGACGATTGTTGCTTGACGAAGGGGAAAGGACGAAAGCACTGGAATACCTGGAAAAGGCTGCAGCAATGTATGGAAACCTTGGAGATGAAGGGGACCACAGATCGAAGCAGGCGGCTGCCCTTAGGTCCGCTGCTGATATACTCCTTGAGACAAAGGAGTGGAGCAAGTCCCTGGATATATATTTCAACCTGTGTGCATTGGAGCCTTCCGTTAAGGGACATAGGGATAAAGCAGATAGCATCATCCTGAGCATGGAAAGGAACCCCGAGAATGCGGGTAACAGAAGTGCATTGATAGACGAGTATGAGAAGTTGCTCAATGCCCGTGAGAAACTGGTTTCCATCGATGCTGACCTTCGTTATCTACAGAATATGATAGACCTGAAGGAAGAGCTTGCAAACCTGTTGATAGATGAGGGAGAAATAAGCAAAGGATTGGGCATATATCTGAAATTGCTTGCCTTTGATGGTAAGAACCCGCAGTACAGGCTGAAGGTCATGAGGGTGCTCGATAGGTCCAAGACATCCGTTCCTGAGATGGAGGATGCTGGACAGAAAGGTAGAGCATATGAGACCATGCTACAGATCTATGAAAAGCTAGCAGAGACGGATGCGGAAAATATCTACATCAAGAAAGACCGTGTAGCTGTAATGGAGAGTATGGCAATGCTCCTTGATGAACAAGGGTCTATGCAAGAGGCACGAGCATATTATGAGAAGGCACTGACCCTTTGCAGCAACCTTGCCATAAAAGAACTTCCTGGCTCCTTCTGGCAGGAGAGAACAGCAAGTCTCGGATGTAAATTAGGCGCACTCCTGGGAGAGATGGGCGAGGTGGAAGAAGCAAGAAGTATATTTGAATCCGCTTTCATGGATTATCAGGCCATCCTTGATGAAGATGAGCACAATATAAGCTGCCAGCAGGGTGTTGCATTCATCCTCAACAATCTGGGATACTTCCTGCTTGAGGAGGGAGAATTACAGAGGGCTAAAACACTGTATGAGAATGCACTGAAGCGATATGCCACGATACTTGAAAAAGAACCGGATAACATGGCATACCGGGAAAATGCAGCCTGTACCCTCAATAATCTTGGATATATCTTTGAGCAGATGGGAAAAGAACCTGATGCGCTCTGGATGTATGAAAAAGCAAAGGAACTGAGCCAAGGACAATAAGCAATGCGTTTTTTGAGCTGGGGTCGGGACGATAGCATAAGATGAACTGGAACCCCAGCTTGAAATGACATCAGTTCGTTCCTCATGTGTCTCATGAAATGTGTCCCTTTTTGATCTAGATACAAGGTCTAGCTTTGTAATGACCAAAGCTTCCATTGGTCTTTTGAAAAAATGGCGTTCCTATACCCAAAGTCGACCGGCCCCACATAACTTCACACGCGCCCTGTGACCGCACGCCCATTTCAAGAATGGAGAGACGTGCGAAAAGAAAGCTCTATCCATGACCAAGTGTTTACAATCCCTTGGACCAAGCTACGTATGCTTGCGCGCATTCTGACATGGTCTGGGGACCTCATCAAAGGTGTGGCTCGTGTGCTATGGCTTCCAGTAGAATATCATACGATAGACCGAAGGGTCATGAGGTTTTCCTTATTGGTAGGAAATAACGCTCTTTACCACATGCACAGCAAATGAATGCAGTTCCTGCCCTTTTTCCTTTTTGAAGGTATTTGCCAGCCATATTTTCCCCACATTCGCAGGCTGAAAGCATTTTCTGTTTCCCTGTGAATTCTCCACTTACAGTTGCATCAGTGGATGGTATGGCATCTGTTGCAATATGTGTATCATTAGCGCTGGTCGTCTGTCTATCATCTTTGACCGGTTCGGATATAGCCGGAGCCTTTTGTTCCTTGGTCACAGGAGCTTTTTCATTTGGGAACACTTTTGTCTTGCATTGTTCTGTCGAGTCCTGTATGATCCCCATCCTGTCCGTTGTCAGTAGTACCTTTACATTCTCGTTCAACACCATATATCCCGGGTAGTCTGCAAGGTCTACGGCGCAATTCCTTTCAGGTTGGATGAAACTAAGGGAGGTGAAGAATTTCTTTGCATTCGCATTGACTGGTTTTGTAATGATGTGTCCCGGAAGTATCTTAGATATAAGGATGAAGAGTGCTCTTCCAAGTCCTTTGCTGGAAAGCTCCGGGGATATTTCTATTGCCCGGAGTACAAAGATCGGCCTACCATCAAGGGACGCCTTGCTCCACTTCTCGTTCATGGACCAGCCAATGATAAGATTGCCCTTCACAGCTACAACAAGGTAAACGGTTGGTCTTTTGAGCCAGCTTTTGAAGTTGGCCTTATAATCAGACATACCAAGGTGTTTTTTAAAATAACTGAACTCTCCTATCCCAAGCTTATCAAGCTCAAAGGGATGTTCAAGGAGATAGAAACATACCCCATCAGCGTTCTTTGCGATCTCTATCATTTTATCTGTCCACCTCCAGGGACGTGGTGTCTATTACCCAGGTCCCAGTATGGCCCCAATAATAATTTCAATTTTGTCATCTTTTCCTGGAATTCCTTTCTTGTATTCTCATGCCTGGATGCAAGCAGATCGATCTGGCTTACGGTATCCTTAATGGTCCTTCTCCCCTTCAACCCCTCCAGGATCACGGCTGTCAGCATACCAATGTCCTCGTGGTATCCTCCTTCCAGTAAACAGATGACATTCCACTGGGAAAGGAAGCTAGCAATATTATAATAGCCATCCACGGTAAGTTCCAACTGTGTAAGCGATTCCTTGTAATAGGCATCAAATCCACATTCCAGTATCAGTATTTGCGGCTCAAAATCCTTCAATACCTTTCCTATGACCTCTTCAAACAATATGGCATATTCCTTATTCCCGGAATTTTTGGGCATTTCCATATTGATCGAAAGGCCAAGTGCAGGTCGTACTCCTATATCTTTCATGAAACCCGTGTGTGGATACAATTTCAGAGGGTCCTGGTGTATCGATATGCATAACACATCCGGGTCAGCATAGAATACGCTGTGTGTGCCATCAGATGCGTGGGCATCGATGTTCAATATCGCAATTTTCCCGATACCATGCTTTTCTTTGAGGTACCTGGCCAATATCCCAGAATTGTTGAATATGCAAAATCCTCCGGTACTGTTCATTCCAGCATGATGGCCAGGGGGGCGCACCAGAGCAAATGCATGGTCACATGTTCCACTTGCTACAATATCCCCGGCATGACACACAGCACCTAACGCCTGAAGCATGACATCGAATGTGCCTTGACACAAATAGCTGTCACGACCGAGGCTTTTGCATGAGCCATCTTCACACGCCTTCACACGGTCGATGTATTCCCTTGTGTGCACACGAAGCAGGTCCTCCATTGTAGCTTGTCCTGAACTGAAGTATTCACAACAAGCATCGGCGCCAATATAGCCATTATTGTTAAGATACAAAAAGATCCTGTCCAGGCGGGAAGGGTCCTCAGGACAAGGATATCCGTTCAAAAGAGGGTCATGGAGATGGTGATTCTCATTACATGTCAAAGCTATACGGACCATACTTACTCCTCAGAAAAGCAGAGGTATGACCTTTTTGACCTGTGCCACACGTTCCTTTGTATCTTCAAGGACCTTTTTTTGTTGTTCCTTTTTAAAACTGGAAACTTCCAGTCTGTCATTGATAGGATTTGGTTTACCCTGCACTGCACTAAGTACACTGTGACATAACTGTCCATTGAAGTCATGGTAACCTCCTTCCATAAGGAACACAAGACCTTTATTGTACACAGATATGAGTTTGCTTGTCATACCATAGAACCCTTCAGAGCTAAGGTTCATCCCTATGTTCTTTTCCTTATAATGTGCATCGAATCCGCAAGCACATATGATGATATCAGGCATGAAGTGTTCAACAAGAGGCACGACCACCTCTTCAAAGGCAAACATGTATTCCTCATCTCCGGCACCCACCGGCATTTCAACATTGACAGAGTATCCCTCCCCTGCACCTGTACCAGTCTCATTCACAAATCCCTTTCTTGGATAGAAGCCATGTGGGTCGCGGTGCAGGGATACCGTGAGCACGGATGGGTCATCATAGAATATCTCCATGGTACCATCACCTGCATGGGCATCCCAGTCCAGTATCAGGACCTTCTGCATCCCTTTTACACTCTGCAGATATCGTGCAAGGATGGCAGCATTGTTCAAAAGACAGAATCCCCCATACCTGCTCCTACCTGCATGATGACCAGGTGGTCTTGACATCACAAAAGCATAGTTGAATTTGCCATCAGCTACAAGGTCACCTGCATGGATGGCGGATCCTGCTGAAAGTTTTGCTATTTCAAAGGACCTTGAGGTAATGTAGGTGCTATCCCCAAGGAAACCCCCACCGCTGGAGGCATAGTTCTGTATGAACTGTATGTATGCCTTGTCATGTGCCCTTAACAGGTCCTCTTCCTTGGTTTGGAACCCTTTCTCTATAAGACAATATCCTTCCTCAGAGAATACTTGTTTTTTCTCCAGATACCACATTGCTTTGTTTATCCTGTCAGGGACCTCGAAGGTCTTTACTGAAAGGGAAGCAGGTTCATGCTCAGTATGTCTGGGGTTATGGATAAAGGCAATTTTGGACGCAGAACTTGACCTACCATTTGTTCCCCGGGCGGTTTCATGACCTTTGGATGAAGAGGATGCAGTATCTGGTGCAGGGTCTTTTGTGGAGATAGCTATTTTGTGTTCCTTCTTTGGCCCGGCACTTTTTATTTTAGTTATCTCTGCCACATCATTGGAGATATCTTCAGACCTCTTTTTCTCATGAGGCTTTGACCTCGCTGCAGTGTCTGATCCATTGTCTAAGCTTGATGTAAGTACAGTTTCCACTTTTTGCTTTGGGGCTGTTTTCAGTGCATCTGCAACGATCTTTGAATATACTGTATCTTCGGCCGATACAGTCTTTTCCTCTTTTGTCATGACGATGTCAACAGATTGATATTCGACATCACTGAAAAGACCGGGGTCGATATGGACCGCTGGGATGATAAAAGGGCTCCCTTGTTGGGATACAGGGGCCTTAGCAGTAACTTCATGTTCCTGGGTAATGGTGGTGATAACCTCATGTTCCTGGGCAATGGGGGTGTCATCCTCATGGTCCTGGACCAGTTTAGATGTAACGATATCGTTGCCCAGCTCTTCCAATAATTTTGAGACCTTTCGCGGAGTACCTGTTATATCCCGGTCCTGCTCATCATTGAAACACGAGGACATTGCACGGTTGAGCTTCTCTATGATATCGTCCTTATCTTGTCCTGAAATCGTTTGCTTTTCATTCTGGGATGACATGTACTCTTTCCTCTATGTTCATTGTACCTGGAGCCATAACTGGTCCAGTACACCCGTATATTTATTGCCCATATATTCAAATACTATAGTAGGTTCTTCCACTGATGCCCAGCCAGATACCATTGGTTTTATTTGCCATGTCTTTTTTGCCGTATCTCCAGGCCCTATCCTGTCAAAGAATAGTTCTGTGTTTTCTATTGCTACAGTGTTAGCAAATTTTGCAGTGATTGCAAAGTTGTCGTATGGATGCTGGGCAAAGTTCTTGACCCATACATCGATACTTGTCTTGTTGCCAGCGACCATCTGCTGAGCAGGTATCAATCGTATATATTGCGACAGGGTCTCTTTGGGTATCACGGTAGCATTGTTTGTGTCTACTTTCCTTTTCGGGCCTTTGGTCTTCTTGTCTTTTTTATTGAGGTATAGGCCCGAACTAAGCATCAATACAGACATTACAAATATCCACACGGAATTGTCGGCGATATCATCGATAATTGTCCTTTCTATCTCCAGGTTCAGCTCTGCAGCCTTGCCCATTTCAAATTGAGTAAAAGATACCCTTGTAATTATCCAGCCTACCTCAGAATTCTGAAGCTTGAAATATATAGGAACGGTAGATGAACCAATTTCCCTTTTAGAGAGGTCCATTGCAATAATTACACAATTTGTTTCCACAAGTGCGAGGTTATCGGAGATATTCGTGGAAATTATCTTCGTTTCCTTTATACCACCGGCCTGTATACCTTTGTTCTTGAATAACATCGTGATGCTTGCTGGGGCAAGGAAGTCCTTTCCACTGTACATTTCAAAAGCTACACGTGGTTCATCTGCATTGATAGCATCAAGGAAACCTGTGACCTTAGCCCTAACCTCTTCTTCAGGATCTTTAGAAACACATCCTCCAGGAATAAGTACAGCTACAAGGACGATAAGACAAACAATAAGAGCTGTTCTGCTGTTCATGTGGGCACCGTATCCTATGCATTCTTGGGTTTCATAGGGTCTTCTTACTTTTATTCTTTTTTATTATATATAACGCTATTGATAAAAGTGCCAACTCAATGAATGCAAGCAATGGCAGGAAAAACCGGTTCTTGTAAAAAGGCTCTTTCTGTATCTCTAGAAATGCAGCATACTCCATCCGTTGTTTGTCCCCATTCATAAATGACCGGATACCACTGGCGCCTTCAAGCACTACCTTTCCATCCCGTTTTTTCAACACAGCTTCATTCAATCCATCGTATGAGATCACTTCCATATCGCCAGGAAGCACAAAGCGCATACTTTCTATCAGGGGATGACCTATCACCCATATCGTGTTCTTTTCATCGGACATACCCTGTTCCAAGGCATATCTGACTACACATGTAACGTTCATAGAAGCATCATCTGTAGTCCACGTCTCCGCTTCAAAGCCCAGCTCAACACTCTCTATGTCCAGCCGAGTGGAGCCATTGTTCACAAGGACATATTCAAGGAACATAGCTTTGCTATCGGAAAGATATTGTTCCCTGAACTTATCCAGCTCAGCAGTAGTGATGAACTTATCCTTATCCACATCCAATTCTTCTCTTAATCCACGAGCATCATCATCTGTATATATCTCGTGGATCCTTAGTTCAATAGAGCTGTCAGACAATTCAATTACATTGGTAAATGTTGTGTTTGCTGATGCCACATGAACAAGACAGCTACAAAGTAGCATTATCAGCAGACCGTTTACTATTCTTTTCATCTTTCAATTCCTCTATGCAAAAGTTATTATGGATAGAGCTGCACCGACTCCCTGGTACCAAAAGAGGACGGTGTGTCAAATGTCGCCATTGTCGTTGCGCCTGATTCCGGTGTCAGTACTATGGTCACGCCCTGACGTGGACCTATCGCAAGGCCTGAATCCTTTTGTGAGGCACTTGTTGTTACATCACCTATGGTTGTGAACAAAAGGTCACCTTTTGAAACCGTTGATATATAGATATTTACCAGGTCCCCAGTATTCATAATAGGACTGAGCTGTGAGATACTCATGTCATCGTCCCTTACCTTCTGCACTGTATAGAAGTATCTTGCATTATTTCCCGGGGTGTCTTGGAATCCTGTGAGCAATGCTTTGAGGTTTGTACTTGCAGCAGTTGCATCTATTGAAAAGTTTTTCATTATAAAGCCGTATGTTTTATCATTGTTCCCGTACAGCAGATCATTTGTGTGTATGCCATCGCTGATGGTTATTATTACTTGGTTGAGGTCTACAGGAGCGCTCCCCACATTCAGTCCAACCCGTATCTTTATGAGCGAGATGTTACTTGCCATATCAGTGGTACTATTCTTTGCCCGTACGCCTTCGATGTTCTTTATTATAAGGTTGGATGAAACCTCCATGGTAGCCTGTTTTCCTGTGGCTTGTGCCTGTTGTTGCAGGATCCCAGATGTCTGTATGAGAACAGAAGCAGCTACAGCTGCAATAAGCACCATGGCAATGAAGATTATAAGGGTGCCAATACCAACTTGTGCCTGTTCATTGGTGAAAAAGTTCGTCTTGTATGTATTCCTCGTGGAAAGTGCTTTCATGTCAGTTCCCCTATGATAGTACATTATGCATTGTATTTAATATATTGTATATTATATAAATATATATGCCTGCAAGAATGAACAGTAAACAGCATCTTTTTGTAGCTGTAGGATTATAATATATGCTGATGAATAAAATAAGCGCACGGGGACGGAGATGAGTACAGAGCTTCTTTTGAATGCAACGATATGTTTTGCAATAAGCATTTCTTCTTTTGCCTTTGCGTGGGTGCTTGCCCGCAGTAGTGCTGACCATAGCATAAAAAGCAAACCTGCTCTCTGGTCTTTGATAAGCTTGTGGGTGCTTGTGGGCCTTACATACCTGCCAACGACGCTGAGGATGATAATGGCTTACATAGGGGACACACATATGGACCAGGTACTGTATTATTTCTCTGTAGTGCCTTTTTCCTTCCTTGCGGTACCGCTTGTCTTTTTTATCCTGTATGTGATATTCGGTGACCAGAAAGTAAGCGGATATGTATCGCTCTTGTTCGTTGTATTTGGCTCAGCATATCTGGCATTCATCTATTCTGGCGGGGTCAGTGGGCCCACTATTACTCCTATGACCTCCATGTTCACGATCACCAGTGACCTTGCTATCAGTATCTACATAATTGGCCTCTTTGTGATACCTACAGCCATGATCATTGGCATGATATTCTTGGTATTCTTGCAGCGTATGCCAAAAAGACTGCGCTATAGGACCGTTTTACCTCTGGTGGCCATTTCCTTTGTCTTCGATTTCATGCTCACTGATATGATGACGCCGGATGACATCATGCAACTTGTGGCACGGATATTTGTGCTTATTGGTACTGTCCTTGCTTTCCTTGCTTACTTCCCACCTCTTACCTTACAGGAGAAACTGGGCATCCAGAAGAGCGGTGGTAGCATACATGACAGAGAAGATATGTCATATGCCAGTGAGGAAGAGAATGGGGACGAGGATGATATCAATGTCTGAGGCTATAGATGTCAGGCTCGAGCAGGAAGTAGCAGAGTTCTATCAGTCCCTAGGGATACATCAAGGACCAGGGGATATACAATACCGGCTGATCCTTAAAGTACTAAGTGAGAATGAAGGCAAGGTAACGGAGTTCTCGGAGATACGCAAATATACTGACATGTTTGCAGACAAGGGAAGTATAGGTAGTAAGATGAAGACCGTTTTCCAGCTTGAGGGCCTTGTGGAAAAGGTCAAAAGGGGCGGTTATATCATCACTGATAAGGGCATCACAGCATCGAACTTCCTCAGGGATACAACTACTTTCTACAGGAAGAACAAGAGAATTGGTGAAATAATGGAAAGGATGCCTTAGATAGGGTGTCCTGGCACCATGGGATGATGTCTTTCTAGGAGATCACTATGAGCAATGTATATTTCAAATCAGCGGAAAATGTAGGCCCTACAGAGAATCAGATAGATCAGATAATTGACCTTTTTCCAAGGATATCACCGGTGAGGGAGGGAGATCTCGTTGCTGTGAAGATACATCCCGGTGAGTATGGGAATACCACACACATGCCTCCTGTACTTGTAAGGACCATTGCCATGCTCATCAAGGAAGCAGGAGCTACTCCATTTATCACAGATACCACGGTGTTGTATAAAAGCCGCAGGTTCAATGCTGCCGATCTAGCGTACACTGCTGCATGGAATGGTTTTTCCCATGCAGGTATGGAAGCTCCCTTCATATGTGCGGATGGATTGCGTGGGGACGACGGGGTTTGTGTTGATATAGGTGGGTCTGAACTGTCCCACATAACAGTCGCATCTGCCATTGCAAAAGCCGATTGCATGATCATGCTATCCCATTGCAAAGGTCATCCAGCTTCGGGGTTTGGTGGTGCGCTCAAGAACCTGGGAATGGGTTGTCTCGATAAGGCAGGCAAGGCCATGGTGCACAAACCCCAAGCACCGGAGGTCCATCAGGAAAAGTGTGTCGGATGTATGGAGTGTTTGTCTGGATGTCCATGGGATGCTTTATATGTTGAGCAGGGACGGGTCATGGTCGACTATGATGTGTGTAAAGGTGACCTTTCGTGCGTCGAATCTTGCAAGAGCGGTGCTATCATATCGCCGGCAGCCTCAACAGATAAGATGCAGGTAAGACTTGGAGAGGCTGCACTGGGACCTGTCAAACTATTGAAAGGAAGGATAGGATATCTCAACTGGATATATAATCTGACCCCCGGTTGTGATTGTTTCAATTTCTCTGCACCAGCCTTTGCAAAGGACATCGGTATACTGGCTTCGAAGGATCCTGTGGCGATCGATATGGCAAGCATTGATCTTATCAACAGCAATATGCAACACGGGTCGGTAAGGCATATATCTGGCGTGTGGGGTATTGACCCGCTCATACATGTGAATTCTGCCGCACGGCTTGGGGCAGGCGATCTGCGCTATGATCTGGAGCGGGTCTGACCATCCCTGCTTCCCTCATCCGGGTCTATATCCAGAGAGTGCACAGGACATGCACTTGTTTTCTGAACATGTGTATTGAGTTTGTCTGATCAAAATTCCGCTTTATATTCTTATCACTTTTTTTAAGTATACTCCATTTTCACGTTCATTTTTATATACTGTCCGCGCCTCGGGAAGAACGCGCGCGATTGGCGGCGAGCTGGGGGTTGGACTGTAAATAGGTGCCGCATCTTTCGGTAGAGAGATGTAGCCTCGTCTTTCATTATAGATCTAGCACGCGTTTATTGTTAACTGATCATCTGATCAGAAATGGAGGAAATATGAACTAATTAGACAACCTCGTATTGAACCAGGGTCCTACCAGTAAATTATAAATATCGCTTCTTACATTACCAGCATTCTCTATCTTTTAATACTTATTAAAACTAGTAAAAGGAATGCGAATATGGAATGGATATACTTATTCATAGCAAGTATTTTTGAGGTCGGTTGGACTATAAGTATGAAATCCAGTGATGGTTTGACACGCTTTTATCCAACCGTTTCCCTTGTTGTCTGTTTGATTATCAGTATGGGTCTGCTGGAGCGAGCAGTGCGCACTCTTCCGATAGGTACTGCCTATGCGGTTTGGACCGGTATCGGTATCATAGGTACGGCCCTTCTTGGGATTGTGTTCTTCAATGAGCCTGCAGATATGATGCGCATTCTTTGCATCCTTCTCATCACAGTGGGTATAGTGGGTCTTAAATTGCTACCGGTACATTGAGCAATTAAGTATTTTCAAAGGTCGTATGAGCAATGCATGAATGTGAGTCACAGATATTTGAAGAAGGCGTCAGGATCTTTAAAGGATATGGTGTGGATGACCTTACAGCAAGGATCCTATCCATTCTTAATTTTGAGCACGAGGACATCAGTATGGAAGAGCTTGCCGCAAGGACTGGCTACAGTCTGGCCTCAATAAGCTTGAAAATGAAGCACATAGAGAGTTTCTGGGGTATCCAGAGGATAGGGAGGCCTGGCTCACGTAAAGTCTATTTCAGGATGGAAAAAGACCTCTTGGATGCGTTTGTACTGCAATTGGAACTTGGGTATGGTTCTGAGGTAAGCATTGCCAAGGAACGGATATTTCCTTTGATAGATGGGTACAGGGAAGCGGCAACTTCACCAGATGAGCTTGAAAGACTGAAAGCCTTTGAGAACTATCAGTTACAGGTGAAGGAACTTGAAGAACTTCTATCCTTCATATACCTTAAAGTTGAGGAGATGCGTTCAGACAGGATGGGACGGCATGTTCAAGTGCGATAAGGATAGATGTGGGTGGCAATAGTTACCGCGATGTTCTCACAGATGTTCTAGCATACTTCACATTGCTTTATATTTTTAATGATAAATATTATATACATTGTCAACGTTTTGCACGTTATAATGATGCGCTAGTAGATAAAATAACGTAATACATCATTACCCATTTAGATAACAATTTGACGATATTGTTTGTAATATGCAAAGAGCTTTAAAGCTTGAGTTACCTGTATATTTCTATAGTACTTCAATTATATATTGGATCATATGTCATTATTATACTGGGTCTGTAAATATACACTTATATGGGAGCAAAGGAGCTAGGGATTAATGCGGAACAGGGACAAAGTACTCATTGTTGATGATGAGCAGGCAATTGTTGAGCTGATGGGTCTTTATCTTAGGTCTGAGTTTGATGTGGTAAGCGCATTTAATGGCCGTGAAGCTTTTGAGAAGATCAAGTCTGAGAAACCAGACATAGTCCTTTTGGATGTCATGATGCCTGATATGAACGGGTATGATGTTTGCAGGCGCCTGAAGACTGCAGTGGCTACCCAGTTCCTTCCTGTCATAATGGTCACAGCCCTCTCTGGTAAGGATGACCGCATAAAAGGCATTGAAGTGGGTGCTGATGAGTTTTTGGGTAAGCCGGTGAACAGGTTGGAACTTGTCACCAGGGTCAGGTCCTTGTTGCGCATCAAACATCTGCAGGATAAATTGCTTGCTGAGCGTAATGATGCAATGAAATATATCGACGGGGCTGGTTTCATACTGCTTGTGGTAGACCCAGACCTTAAGGTGAACTATATCAACAGGAAAGGCACTGAGGTCCTTGGTTATGGGGAATTTGAGCTCATTGGACAGGATCCTATAAAGACCCTTATCCATGATGACAGGCATGCTGAAGTTAAGAGCTATATGGTAAATGCCATGAACGATGGTGGAGAATTACCTGAGTATCTTGACCTACCTCTTCTGTGTAAGGATGGAAAGAATGTAACAGTGCGCTGTTATGCTAGTTTGCTCACAGACTCTAGGGATAAGGTCAATGGGATGGTACTTTCCGGCGTGGATGTCAGCAAGTTCATTGTGTGATAGAACAGACCTTATTTTAACTCGTGTTCTGTGCGGTTTTTAGAACAGGCCTTTACCATCTTGGAGTTGGTATTTGTCATCTGTACAAAGGTCTCTCAGCCTGAACATGAAGGTTATCTTTTTTAGCATACTCCATTTTCACGTTAATTCCTATATACTATCCGCGCCTCGGGAAAAACGCGCGCGACTGGCGGGGGCCGGGGTTGGACTGTAAAAAGGTGCCGCGTTTTTCTTTAGAATGATGCAAACGTGTCTTTCGTTATATATCTAGCACGCGTTTGTTGTTAATTGCTCATCTGATCAGAAATGGAGGAAATATGAGCTAATAGACGATCTCTATGTTTTTCCGGTATTTGGGAATAAGCTTTAAATCCTTTCAGTTGTAACTAGCCATGTTTCATTCGGGATAAGTCCCGTGGGAATGTGGCCGATGAAGGCTGAACCGTGAAACGAAGAAATGAAACAAGGTGAATATATTGGCAAGATCTTTTTACAGCTATATAAGAGATGCATGGAAGAACCCTGACGAGACCTATGTCAGTGAGCTCAGATGGGAAAGGCTCCAGGAATGGAGAAAAGAGGGCTCTGTCACAAAGATAAGGCGCCCCACACGTATTGACCGTGCACGCTCTCTTGGATATAAAGCTAAACAGGGTATCGTTGTTGCCCGTGTACAGGTACGCAGGGGAGGCCTCAGGAAGACCAGGTATGTGCGTGGCAGACGTACCCATAACATGGGTAAGAACAAGATATCTGCAGGAAAGAGCATACAGAGGATAGCTGAGGAGCGCGCAGGCAGGAAGTTCCCTAACATGGAAGTACTGAACTCTTACTGGGTAGGCGAAGATGGTAAGTTGAAATGGTACGAGGTCATCCTTGTAGACCCAAGCCACCCTGTGATCCAGAGCGATAACAACCTCAACTGGCTCTGTAACAGTGGCCACAAGGGACGCGCACAGCGCGGCAAGACCAGTGCAGGTCGCAAGGGCAGAGGCATGATGAAACGCGGCAATGGTACAGAAAAGACCAGGCCAAGCATCAGGTCACACCAGAACAGGGGCAAGTGATCCACTACATCGACTTGCGTGCAATAGCACATTCCACTGAGGATCCGGCCAGGGTCAGAAAGGCCCTGGAGTTCTTTTTACCTCCTTCTAAAGAGGGGCGCGATATCAGTGATATTGTTGATGTGATCAGTGCAGAAGGCCATTATGGCAATAGCATGACCATCTTCAGTGCGCATGTACCACGCAAACAGGACCTGAAAGCATTAGCTGGTTTCATCAGGCAGCACATGTCAGCAGAAGACATTGAGTTGCTGAGGAGTGAGATGCCGGATCGCCTTGATGATAATCAAGTGTTCCACATCAGGCTTGATAAACAGGCCGCTTTCCAGGAGCAGGTAAAACTGACATCCTCATCGGATGCTATCACTGTCCATATCAAGATAGAGACCTATCCAAAGAACCGGCAAAAGGCCGGTCTCATTGTGGAGGAATTGTTTGCTTAGCCCTGCTTACTTCGACCTTAATGTCCATATCCCCGAAGGCAGTAGCATTGAAGAGTACCTTTGCATTGCCCGTCGTCTGGGCTACAGTGGTCTAGCCATCACTGGTCCTGATACTGTAGTACCGGTCGAACACCCTGTCAGTGTCGATGGGTTTGGAGTTTTAAGTGGTGTGGAGATAAGGACGGATAATGTCTCAAAGCTCCACGGTGCTATTGGCAGGTATCGTGATAAGGTAGATGTGCTTGTGGTCGCTGGAGGCAGTGAGGCCATGAACAGGGCAGCAGTGAGCAATGCAGGTGTTGATGTGCTCATTGGACTGGATACGGGCCCAGAGAGTGGCTTTAACCAGGTGCTGGCAAAGGAAGCAAGCCAGAACCAAGTGGCCATATCCTTTGACATTGGCCATATCATCCATTCAAAGGGTGGAAGCAGGGTCCAGGCACTGGGCAATTGCCGGCGTAACCTTCAATTGGTACGTAAGTATAATGTTCCTTTCATCATCACAAGCAGTGCAAGGTCCTGCTATGATCTGCGTGCTCCCAGGGAACTTGGAGCTGTTGCCAAGCTCTTTGGCATGTCTGCACAGGAGGTCACACGTGGCCTATCGGAATTCCCACTCTCCATAATTGCAAGGAATAGGCCTTCGCCGGGGTATCTGGCTGATGGTGTGCAACTTGTGCATATCGATGCTCCAGTGGTCCAAGATGGAGGAGAGTACAGATGAAGATCCTTATGCCCTCTCTGCGTGCCAGGACACGCTATCTGGCCTTTGAGGTCATATCTTCAGAGCCTGTGAAAAGAGAGGACCTGATAAGGGAGATATTCTCTGTATCTGGGTCTTTACTTGGTGATCTGGGTTCAAGTGAATGTGCCATTCGCTTGCTTGCATTCGAGGGACAAAAAGGAGTTATCCGTTGTGCCCACGAACGCACGGACAGTACACGCGCCGTATTGGCTTGCATCACTTCTGTGAAGGGAGTAAAGGTCATTGTCCATGTGATGGGAGTGTCCGGCTCTGTTGCAGGAGCGACAAAAAAGTATTTAGCGGGTGTGGATATATTTAATCCGACTGAACAGTCACGTATAAATGAGTAGAATACATATCTCAAGTAAATATTATACATGAGTGCATACATAAGTGTATAGAAAGTTGTTACTATTTTAAGTTAAATCGGAGATGAGATCAATATGCAAATGACGCCACAGATGGGGTATGATCGTGCAATTACTGTTTTTAGTCCTGACGGACGCCTTTTTCAGGTCGAGTATGCCAGAGAGGCGGTCAAAAGAGGTACGACTGCCGCCGGTGTAAAATCAATTGACGGAGTAGTACTGCTCGTTGACAAGAGGATCACAAGCAAACTTATTGAAGCTGAATCCATTGAGAAGATATTCCAGATAGATACCCATATCGGTGCTGCCACATCTGGCCTGGTTGCCGATGCCCGTGCTCTGGTGGACAGGGCCAGGGTCGAAGCCCAGATAAACCGTGTATCATATGATGAGCCCATAGGTGTGGAGGTATTGTCCAAGAAAATATGTGACCACAAACAATCATACACTCAATATGGTGGTGTGCGTCCATATGGTACTGCACTTCTCATGGCAGGTGTTGACGATGAAAGGGCACGTCTCTTTGAAACGGACCCCAGCGGTGCTCTTCTTGAATACAAGGCGACTGCTATTGGTGCAGGCCGGAACATATTCATGGAGACCTTCGAGGCAGATTACAGGGATGACATGGATATGGATGCAGCCATTATGCTTGGCATGAAGGCTCTCTACAGGTCCACGGAAGGCAAGGTGGATGCAGCTACACTTGAAGTTGGTCTTGTCACATTGAAGGATAAGGAGTTCCGGAAGCTTTCCGAAGAAGAGGTCGGTTCCTATGTACAAAGGATCCGCGATGAGCTGAAGGGTGAATCTGGAGAGGAAAGTAATAAGGCACCTGAGCTTGGAGAAGGCTCCAGCGAGTGAAATTCAAGTTAAGTGCAAGGAGTGGATAATATGGTATCACTTGACCGTTCTGTGATAGCAAGGCTTAAGAAAGGCAAACAGCAATTCGAGGTCTATGTGGACCCCGATGGAGCTTTTGCATTTAAAAGGGGCGAGAAGATCAAAATGGAAGATATAATCGCCGTTGAATCCGTCTTCTCGGACGCAGGCCAAGGAGACCATATATCCGGCTCTGATCTTGAGGCTGCCTTTGGTACCACTGATGTAATGGAAGTGGCCAAGTTCATAATACTCAATGGTGAGCTCCAGCTTACGAAAGAACAGCGGAAGCAGATCCTTGAAGAAAAGACAAGGCAGATAGTGACATTCATTGCGCAGAATGCGATAAATCCACAGACGATGACACCCCACCCCCCCGCCAGGATAGAGAAGGCCATGGAGGAGGGCAAGGTCCACATTGACCTGTATAAGGGTGTAGAGGAACAGGTAAATATAGTGATGAAGGCCATCCGGCCAATAATCCCCATCAGGTTCGAAGAGATAAATATCGCTGTGAAGGTTCCGGCTGAATTTGCTGCCAAATCCTTTGGTGAGATCTCAAAGTTTGGTAATCTGGTAAAGAACGAATGGCTGGGGGATGGTTCTTGGGTTGCTGTTGTAAGAATGCCAGCGGGTATGCAGAATGATTTCTATAGCCTGGTGAACCACCTTACAAAAGGGGATGCTGAAACAAAGATCTTATGAGGACATATCATGGTACGTGAAATTGTGTTACCTGGGCAGCTTTTGTCCGAGAACAAAGCAGATGCCGGGTCTGGTACTTATGTGAAGGGTGATAAGGTATATTCACTCCTGTATGGTGTCAAGAATGACAAGAATCGGGTATCTGTGATACCATTTTCCGGAAAGTACATGCCGGTAGCTAGGGATTTTGTAATAGGCACTGTTATCGATGTCACACCTTCCAACTGGATCTTCGATATCTGTTCACCATATGATGGCCTGTTACATGTTTCTGAGTATCCCGGCAGGCTTGACTCTTCCCAGATGGCTGCTGTAATGGATGTAGGTGATTCAGCACTGTTAAGGATCCAGGATGTGAGCCCTTCTATGAAGGTGGAGCTGTCCATGCAGGATAGGGGACTTCGGCCTTTGAAGGTAGGTCGTATCGTGGGAATATCTCCTGTCAAGGTCCCCCGGGTCATAGGACATGGTGGTTCTATGGTCTCAATGCTAAAGAAAGAGACAAACTGTGAGCTTTTTGTAGGTCAGAACGGAAGGATATGGTTCAACGGTAAGGACAGGGAAATGGATCTTCTTGGTGATGCCATCGAGATGATCATGAAGATGTCACATATGAGTGGACTGACCGACCGGATCTATCAATTCCTCAGGAATGAGAAGGTGTGTGAGAAGGAAAAAGGCGCAGGCACAAATACTGTTCCCAGGGACGCCCTAGAACTTGAACAAGAGAGCGTTGCGTCCGGAGAGACATGTAGAAAAGTGGATGCTCTCCTGGATAACACAGATGAATAAGGAAGGCTATTGTTAATTTAAGTGCCTTGAACGTGAATTTTGGAGAATTGTTTATGAGTGATAAACCTGAAAAGTTCATCGATGATAATGGTCTGCGCCTGGATGGCAGGCAGATCAATGAGATCAGGCAGATGAAGGTAAAGATAGGCGTGCTTTCCCGCGCGGATGGTTCATGTTATCTGGAATGGGGTAACAATAAGATCCTTGTGGCTGTCTACGGTCCAAGGGAGTTACACCCCAAGAGGCTACAGAAGGCAGATTCGGCCCTCGTCCGTTATCGATATAATATGGCGGCTTTTTCTGTTGAGGAACGTATACGCCCAGGTCCCAGCAGAAGGAGCATAGAGATATCAAAGGTAAGCCGCGAGGCATTCGAGCCCGTGATCATGACACACCTCTATCCAGGTGCAGTCATTGATATATTTGCAGAGGTGTTGCAGGCGGATGCAGGTACAAGGACCGCAGCCATAAATGCAGCTTCCATAGCCCTTGCTGATGCAGGTATTCCTATGAAAGGGCTTGTTGCAGCATGCGCTGTTGGTAAGGTCGATGGACAGCTTGTACTTGACCTGAACAAGGCCGAGGACAACTATGGTCAGGCAGATCTACCTGTAGCAATGACCCCTGACGGCGAGATCACTCTCCTTCAGATGGATGGGAATCTGACCCAGGATGAGTTCAAAAGAGCTCTTGAGATGTGCCGTGAGGGTTGCAGACAGATCCTGGAGATCCAGAAAGAAGCCCTTCGGAGCAGGTTTGCAGATGATCCGAATGTTAACTCCCCGGATGTAAAAGATGCAGAGCAGGAGAATGGCGTGCTTTCTTCTGACGAAGTGCCCGTGTCTGCTGATGTTCCATGTGACGATGTCACGGAAGCTGAGGTGTCGGATATTGAAGAGGAGGATGTTACAGTTCCTTCATCGGTGGAAGAGCCTGAAGATGATCAATGTGAGCTTAAGGATGATGATGTTGCAGATGACCTTACACCTGATGAGGACGCAGATCCAAACTCCGAGCTGAATGATAATGATAGCTGGGATGATGAGTGTGATGAGCTTGCCGATGGTTCGGATGATGATGTTGTGTCAAATGAGGACGATGTGAACGAGGACGGCGATGAGCTTAGCTCTGAAGCAGGGAAAGAGTTCAGCGAAGCGGCAGATGAAGGCTCAGACAAGACGGAAGAAGAGCTAACCATCGAAGGAGGCGAGACCCGTGAGCAATGAAGTAATGTCGGTGCTTAAAAGAGACTATATATATAATCTGATGCTTAAAGGCAAACGTGTGGATGGCCGCGCCTTCGATCAGGTGAGAGCTATCACACTGGATACAAATGTCATAGACAAGGCTGAAGGTTCAGCATGGGTAAAATATGGTGAGACCGAGGTCCTTGTAGGTGTAAAGTTGCAGGCAGGAGCACCATTCCCCGATTCTCCGGACGAGGGTGTCATAATCACAAGCCTGGAGCTAAATCCTCTTGCATCTCCGGAGTTTGAGGCAGGTCCTCCTAAAGAGGGTGCCATTGAGATGGCACGTGTGACAGACCGTGGTATCCGTGAATCAGGCGCAATTGATTTAAAGAAGCTGTGTATTACGAAGGGAGAAGAGGTCTGGATCATCTTCATAGATATCCATGTTCTCAATGATGCCGGTAATATCCAGGATGCTTCATCACTGGGTGCCATAGCAGCTCTTATGGTCACAACCATACCTGCTGAACGTGACGGGAAAGGCGAGAACATGGCGATGCCTATGAGGGACACACCATTGGCCATCACAATTGTGGACATTGGTGGTTCTTTGATGATAGACCCAGGACTTGACGAAGAGACCGTATGTGATACCAGAATAACCATCGTTTCAAACAAGGATGGTTCCATTTCAGGGATGCAAAAGAGCGGCGATGGTGCACTGACTATGGAGCAGTCTATCAAAGCAGTGGAGATGGCATGTGAGAAAGCAGAAGAACTGCGCAAGACTTACCTGTCAGATATACAGATCAAAACATTAACTTAATGTATTATGCGGAATATTAACCCAATCCATATTTAACTTAAGGAGATCAGATTCATGGCAAAGAAATATACTAAGAAGGGACGCGTGACCAGATCGGCGGGCAGATTCGGTGTACGTTACGGCAGAAAAGACCGCAAGCGGGTTGCAGATATTGAAGGCAAGATGCGCATGCCCCACATATGTGAAAGGTGTGCACGTCCAACCGTAAGTAGAGTTGGGACAGGCATATGGAAATGTTCAAAGTGTGATTACACATTTGCAGGCGGGACCTATATCCCCCAGACCAATGTTGGTAAGACGGTTTCCCGTATTGTCAGGAAAGCCACAGAACAGATAGCATAAGGTGAACATGGATTACAAGTGTACCAGGTGCAAGAGGATCGTTGAGATCGACTATGAATATACTGGTATCCGTTGCCCCTATTGTGGGCATAGGATACTTGTAAAAGAGAGACCGACAACGATCAAGCGCATCAAAGCAGAGTAGAAGTAGATGTTGATCACTTCTTCTCGAAAACCCTCCCCCAGTACGCGTACCTTGTGTAAGCTTCTGGCTTCTTTTTTTAGTTTTGAGTATTTCAATCGTGGCAAGATGGGAATGGGTGAGGTCCTTGAAAACTCTCATGGTTCGCTGCTCATGATCATTGGAGAGTATCATGGGAACCCAGGTTCGATCACAGTCTATGGTCCTGATGGGTCTTGTGCGCTTTCTATCTTTATGACCCTGGTAGCATCATCGGCACCATATCCACGTTCAAGGGGCAAGGTACCGCGCGTTACCGGTGATGGTGTTCTTGCCACAGCTTTGTCTGACCTGCTCTTTTCAGATGAAGCATATTCAGTGGAGAGCAATGGGTCACGTGGTCCATTGGAATTGGTCATTGCTGATGACAGGATCGAATTCATGGAAGACGGTACATCGCTGTTTGCTCTGAAGGTCCGTAGCTTTAAGCTTCTCGATGGTGATGTTATCTGAAATTGCGTGCAGATTCTGTTTTTGAGACACCTCATGCCAATGCGATCTTTAGGTCCTTGGGGCCAGAACTTGAGACCCCTGTTACAGAACGTTCTGTCATTGACATCAGGGCTGAGGGCCCACGCCTTTATCTTTCTATCATTGCCGATGATATCATTTCCATGCGTTCCACACTTAATACATGGTTGCGACTTATACAGGTCGCCTCTGAGCTTGCATCTTTACATGACGAGATATGAGCATCTTTAAGTCATGCCGCTCATACCCTTATTCTGAAAGAACACATCCTTTTCACATTAATTCCTATATACTGTCCGCGCCTCGGGAAGAACGCGCGCGATTGGCGGCGAGCCGGGGGTTGGACTGTAAAAGGGTGCCGCGTCTTTTGTTAGGAAAATTCGGAGAAGTTTCCGTTAGAAGATGCAACCGCATCTTTCGTTATAGGTCTAGTACGCGTTTATTGTTAACTGGTCATCTGATCAGAAGGAGGAAATATGAGCTAGTTCGACAAGCTCCTTTGGAAACATGATGAATATAGAAACATTAAAATCACTTTAAGTTTATTGGTATGGCAGGTGAAACCAAATGACTACGCAAATACCCCCCCAGATACAGAATCAGCTGGCCCAGTTACAACAGGTCCAACAGCAAGCACAATCGCTTGCCATGCAGAAAGCGCAGATGGAATCTATGCAGAACGAGTCCAGAATGGCATTGGAGGAGCTTGAAAAACTCTCAGACGATGCCGTTATCTACAGGACCGTAGGGGAACTGCAGATAAGGACGGGAAAAGAAGAGACCATCGCCCAACTTAAGGAAAAAGTGGACACATTAGGTCTTAGGCTCCAGTCCATCTCGAGGCAGGAAGAACGTATTTCCAAACGGTTCACACAACTTCAGGAACAAATTGAGCAGTCCATGGGGAAGCAGGCACAATAAGCCCCTTTCTCTGTAGCTGACCAACTCGGATCGATCTTTTTGATGATCAGGGGAGCTCATGCAAGTTGAAGAACTGGAGTTTTATAACCGACTTCTGGATTACCAGAACATTCTCTATTTGTGCCACCGCAATGCAGATCCGGATGCTGTGAGCAGTGCCTTCGCCCTGTCGGAAGCCATTGGTGGCACCATTGGACTTGTAGATGGCTGTAACAGGGTAGCGTCCATTCTGATAGATAAACTGAAAATAAAGGTCGTAGAGAACCCTGACCCAGCGGACTACGACATAACACTTGTGGTGGACACATCCACCATATCTCAGCTCAACGATATAAAGCTGGAAAGATATTGTGTCATTGACCACCATGCCACTACTGCTCTTATAGAGAATGCCGATTTCTATCTACACAGGCATGCAACATCCACGGCTGAAATGGTCTTTGGCATACTCCGGATAATGGGAGCCCCCATCATGCGCAGGACAGCACTTGGATTGCTCATGGGCATTGTTACCGACACAGGTCATTTCAAACATGCTACGGCTGAAACATTCATGAACGTCTCTGAGATCATAGCTGCAAGTGGAGTGGAGTATGCAGAAGTGCTTGAGATGATGGCTACCACCCCGCAAGATATATCCATGCGCATAGCCATGCTCAAATGTGCCACAAGGGCCACCATTGAACGTGTGGATGACTGGCTTATAGTGGACTCCCATGTAAATTCATTTGGAGGCTCAGCATCTTCGGTCTTTCTTAGCATAGGGGCCGATGTTGCACTGATTGGTACATCCCGTGACAAGACCGCAAGGGTGAGCGGAAGGGCAAAACGTGAGGCTGTGAGTGCCGGAGTGAACCTTGGCAAGATCATGGAGGAGATCAGTATCAATTATACAGGCACAGGCGGCGGTCATGCTGGTGCTGCAGGTATAGATGTGGTAGCAGATCTTGACGAGATAGTTAGTGCTTGCAAGGGGCGCATAAGAGAGGCCCTTAAGGGAAAAAGCAATCCTTCCATATGTCCTGCTGTGTTGCAGGAAGAGCCTGAACAGATATAATATTAGAACATCCGATAACTAATCGATCAAAAGCGAAATGGCGATAGCATGAAAGAATACTGGAACCCATGGATAGAGAGGATGCCTGTTTCGGAATTGGAACAGATACAGGAGAAAAAACTGAGCGACCTTACAAATTATGTATATCGGCATTCAGACTTTTACAGGAAGCGTTTTGACGAAATTGGTCTAAGGCCAGAAGAGATAAAGACACTTGCAGACCTTAGCAAGCTTCCCTTTACATTCAAGAGCGACCTGCGGGACAATTATCCAACTGGTATGTTCTCTGTGCCAAATGAACAACTTGTACGCTTCCACATCTCTTCAGGAACTACAGGGAAACCAACCGTTGTAGGATACACCAGGAATGATATCGACGCCTGGACAACCTCCATAGCAAGGGCAATGACCTCCATTGGTGTAAGAAGGGGCGATGTCGTTCAGGTGGGTTATGGTTATGGTCTGTTCACAGGTGGTCTTGGAGTACACTATGGTGCGGAGGAAATAGGAGCCACTGTCCTTCCTGTAAGTTCAGGCAATACCGAGAGGCAGATAGAGCTCATGCAGGACCTGGGGTCGACCGTGATAGCATGCACCCCGTCCTATCTTCTGTTCACGAACGAGGTAGCTACCAAGGCAAACATCAGTCTTAAAAATGATACAAAGCTACGTATAGGTATCTTCGGAGCTGAACCATGGACCGAGGAGATGAGAAAGCGGATAGAAGCCTCCACTGGTATAAAGGCCTACGATATCTACGGTACATCGGAGCTAAGTGGCCCCCTATTCACGGAATGCATACACCAGGATGGTATCCATATATGGGCTGACCAGTTCCTCATCGAGGTTGTAGACCCAGATACCGGTGAGCAATTGCCAGATGGCGAGCGTGGTGAACTGGTCATTACTACCCTTGTCAAGGAAGCACTTCCCCTTATACGTTACAGGACAGGGGACATCACGGTCATCAACCGGCAGGAATGTAAGTGCGGAAGGACACACCCACGTATCATGCGTGTGCTTGGCCGTGTGGATGATATGCTCATAATAAGGGGTATCAATGTGTTCCTGGGACAAATTGAGGCCGTGTTGATGAAGATGCCACAGGTAGGAGAGCATTACATGGTAGTCGTGGACAGGATAAATGAGCTTGATGTCATGAAAGTGCAAATAGAGATGACGGATGAGGCTTTCAGTGATAAGGTCAAAGATATAATGTCCCTTGAATCCAGGGTCTCATCGGCTCTCAAACACGTACTCAATATCGCTGTAAAGGTAGAGCTCGTGGAAAAGGGAAGTCTACCCCGAAGCACGGGTAAAGCAAAGAGGATAATAGATAACAGGAAATTGTGATCCTGGTCACAGGTATCATTGTTCCAACAAGGACTACGTAAACATCTCAGAAGGTGATTTTCATGGAAGATAAGATAATAAAGCAGATCTCTCTCTTTGCAGAGAACAAACCAGGCCGTCTTGCAAACATTGCCAGCAAGTTCCATAAGGCAGGTATCAATATCAGGGCATTCACCATAGCTGAAGCTGGAGATTTTGGGATCATCCGTATGGTTGTCGACCGTCCAGACGAAGCCTATAAGGTCTTACATAAGGACGGATTCACAGTATCGGAGACCAGTGTACTTGGTGTTGTGATGGATGATGTGCCCGGAGGACTTGGAAAGATAGCTGATATCCTAGGTGGCAACAATATCAATATCGATTATGCCTATGCTTTTGTCACCAGATCTGAAAAGGCATTGCTCATCCTGAGAGTAAGTGATATCAATGCATCTATCCGTATCCTGCAGGGTGTGAATATAGAGCTGATAAGTATGGCGGATATCCAGCATATTTAATGCTGGTATCTATTTTATTTGCCGGTTTATATATATTATGACCTAACAACTTTTCGTTTTGACCATTACTGATTTATATTACTTACAATTATTCCATCCAAATGAATGCCGGTATACCCGTGGGTTCAAAGGACAGGTTGAAGAGTAAATTGGGTGGGTCCCATACCACTATTGCAGGAGAGCGTCAGGGGAAGAAGTTATTGGCTCTGATAAGCCAACACCCTGAGGTCAAGAAGATAGTTCCATCTGTAATCGTTGTGCGTGGCAGGGCTCCGGCGGGCGGTGCGATATGTGGCAAGGTCCAGCGTCCGGATGACAGGGGTAACCTAAGACTGCTGATATCATGTGGCACAGCCGTTCAGGAGATACGGATAGTTACAACAGTTGGTAGTGTGCAGGAAGGAGAGCGCATCATGGATGAACTCAATGCAATGCTCAGGGGTATATGAGTCCCAGGTGATGATAATGTTCATTGGAATTGATCATGGTACTACTGCGATGCGTTTCGCATCTTTGGGAAATGGCAAGGCCGAAAGGGTCAATATAGAGCTTCCAAGGCAGGCAGTTGCCTCAATGAGCGAGGCCGAGGTCATTTCTTTTATTGAGAAGAGCTTTGGAGTAAAGGCCACCGATATCACTATGATAGCGGTCACATATTCTATGGGTGATAATATCACGGCCATTGAGGACATCCATCGTGTGAGGGATAGAGGTGTCAGGAGCATTGAAGGAGCTGGTAAGAAAACAGGTGGAGGTAGCCGTGTTTTTGATGCCGTTAAAAATTCAGGTATCCCGGCCGTTGTCATACCTGGGATACATGATAAAAGTCTAACGGACCCAAGGCTCAATGTTTTTTCCCATTCCACAAGTCCTGAGAAGATAGGTATTGCATATCATGCCTTCTGCATGGGTTTCAATGATTTTGTGCTTTCGGATATCAGCTCCAACACGGTGACCTTGGGCGTTGCCAATGGTAAGGTCATAGGGGCGATCGATGCGTGCATATTTGCTCCGGGATTGATACATGGTCCCCTTGATGTACAGGCCCTCAGGGATGTTGATGCAGGCAAGATAAGCGCCAATGATGCCTTCACTAATGCGGGTGTGCTCAGGCACACTCCTTTTTCAGATAGGTCTGAGCTGATAAAGGCTGCTCTTGCAGGGGATCACGATGCACTTCTTGCTCTGGATACCGTTGCATTGTTTGCAGCTATGGAGATATCCTGCATCCAGATACTATTGAAGGATTATGGCTCAATAGGTGTGGTGGTCCTTGAGGGTTCAGTTGCTGAGATCCCAAGGGTTGCTGAAAAGATCAGTGCTCATCTTGGGACCACTTGTTATGTCCTTGACCGCTGGAGCGCAGCAATAGGTTGCGCAGAGATAGCCAGAGATATTGCAGGTGGTAGGCGGGACATTCTGGGAATTCAGGCAAATATATGAGCATAGGTCCGCTCCGGTTTCATCCCGAAGAGAGGACCTATTTTTCTGGGTAACTTTCCTTTATGCTTGAGTGATAAACCCTGTTTGACAGTACTTATTTTGTTGAACTGTTCCCTCTTTTTTTGCTTCATTCAAGTTCACCTTCTTAATCTTATCTTTCAGGCATCGGTCAAAGTATCGCCTGATGGTATGTTTTGTGCAGTTTGGACCAAGTGGCAGGAGATCATGCGCGCGCGAAAGCCGTGGACAGCGCTTGAACATTTAGTAGGGATGTCGCGCATTTTTTGAAATATGGGACAATACCTTGAAGGAATGATAGCTATCAAACTTGGGTGATAGGCTTAAAATGAAGGTGCTTCCCGCCCACCATGTTGGTCCTATCAATAAAGCAGCATCCTTAGATGAGGTATTCACCTTTGGATATGTGCATTTGATGATGTATGCCATAATTATTGGTAATTAGTGACATAATAAGAGAAAATTAGAAAATCCCCTAAAACATATCTTATTCCGATCGAACAACAGCAAAGTAAACATACTTGATGGGACCTTATTAAGTAAAAACCCATTAAAGAGTTTTATCCGAGGTCAAAACGTGAAATATGTGATACTTATAGGTGATGGAATGGCTGATGAGCCTGTTGAAGCGTTGGGCAATAGGACTGTCCTTCAAAAGGCCAATACGCCAAACATGGATCTTATTGTGAAGAATGGACGTGCAGGCTTGGCAAGGACCGTACCAGAGGGCATGCATCCAGGAAGTGATGTGGCTAACATGTCGATCATCGGATACGATCCAAAGAAATACTATTCTGGCAGAGCACCACTGGAAGCAGCCAGCATGGGCATCAAAATGGATGGCGATGATGTAGCTTTCAGGTGCAATCTTGTGACCCTTAAGAACGGTACTATTGCTGATTACAGTTCAGGACACATCAGTACCGACGAGGCTCGGGAATTGATGGGTTCTGTCCAGACAAAGCTTGGGAACAGGGTGCTTGCCTTCTATCCGGGGATAAGCTATAGGCATTTATTGGTTTGTAAAGGTGGAATGGGTATAGATGCCATATGCACACCACCGCATGATGTAATAGGTCAGGACCGCATGCTACATATGCCAAGGGGTATGGATAGCGGCATCCTATGCAAGCTCATTGAATTTTCAATGCCTGTGCTGGAAAAGCACCCTGTGAACGAGCAGCGAAGGAAGGAGGGTAAGAATCCCGGTAACTCTATCTGGTTGTGGGGTCAGGGTCATGCGCCTTCATTCCCTCTTTTCAAAGAGCTTTATGGTCTTCGAGGTGCCATAATATCGGCTGTAGACCTTGTCAATGGGATAGGCATATACGCAGGGCTCGATGTCATTCAGGTCCCCGGTGCAACAGGATATCTGGATACCAACTATAAGGGGAAAGGAGAGTATGCCGTCAAGGCCTTGGATGACCACGATATAGTTATCGTACATGTTGAGGCACCGGATGAAGCGGGCCATATGGGTAGTGTGGAAGCAAAGATACAGGCAATCGAGGATTTCGATGAGAAGGTCGTTGGCACTGTTCTGCATGCCGCCAAGGACTATCCAGACGACGTCACAATTCTGGTATTGCCAGACCATCCAACACCAGTGGCACTAAGGACACACACGTCTGCTCCCGTGCCCTTTGCCATCTACTCCACAGCAGGCGGAGAACCAGATGCTGCTGAGGCATTCGATGAGGAGTCTGTGAAAAAGGGTTCCTTTGGTATTGTGGCTGCTTCCGATCTGATACAGATAATGGTCGATATGGCCAAAAAATGATAAGTAGCTAATGTCCAAAGGTAATAAGTGCGGCATCAGGCAGAGTTGTCATCACACTTTGCTCAGTGGGGGTAACTATCATCATCGCCGCACTTTTCACCTATACTAGTACCTTTTATTTATATTCATTCATTTCTTACATCAGTTGCCAGTCTGTTGTCGAGTCCTTTTGTGAATTGTAGGTTTTGTCTTATGTGACCGCTCAGGAAGGTAGGCTTACCATGTTTTAGAAGACCTGTCGAATGCTCATGTCTTATCTTCTTCATGGTGGCAAAAATGTTCTATCCCTGCCTCATTACCTTTAAGTATGACCTATGTTCTTTAAATCCTTATGACCTTTGTAGCTATCGCTTCACATCTTATGTTGCAGGTGTGGTAAGTCCATACACAGACAAAGGAACAAGGACCTAAAATGTCTGTCATGATACAAACTCTTGCACGAAGTATCCGTGAATACAAAAAGCATTCTATCCTAACTCCACTATTTGTGGCACTGGAGGTCGTCATGGAGATAATTATCCCTCTCCTGATGGCCGATCTGATAGACTATGGCATCGACGGTGGTGACATGTCGGTGGTAGTGAAGGTGGGAGCAGCTTTGCTTATAACTGCACTCATGCAACTGCTCTTTGGAGCACTCTCGGGACAAAGTTCAGCCATAGCATCCTCAGGACTTGCAGCCAATCTACGTCATGATATGTACCATAAGGTCCAGGAATTCTCATTCTCTACCATCGATAAGTTCTCCACGGCCAGCATCGTAACGCGTATCACCACAGATGTGAACAATGTGCAACAGGCCTATCAGATGATACTGCGTCTGGCGTTTCGGGGACCACTTATGATGGTCTTTGCATTGTTCGTATCGTACCGCATCAATGCAGGGCTTGCACTTATCCCTCTTTTGTCCATACCCATTCTTGGTATTGCGTTCCTGTTCATCATGAAAAAGGTCCATCCTATATTTGCGCGGGTTTTCAAGACCTATGACAGGCTCAACAACGTAGTGCAGGAAAATCTGAGGGGCATCCGTGTCGTTAAATCCTTCTGTCGCGAGGAACATGAAATAGGAAAGTTCAAACATATTTCCGGTGACATCTATAATGATTTTTGCAGGGCTGAAAAACTGGTTTCCTCGACAATGCCTCTGATGCAGTTCTGTATGTACGGGTGCATGTTGTTGGTGTCATGGTTCGGTGCCAGGCTCATCATAAGTAGCGGGAATGATCCAAGCCTTGGTCTATCTACAGGTCAGCTCATGAGCCTGATATCCTATTCCATGCAGATCCTTGTTAGCCTCATGTTGCTTTCTATGGTATTTGTAATGATCACCATCTCCAGGGCCTCTGCAGAAAGGATAGCAGAGTTGCTCAATGAAACGAACGACCTGTGTGAACCAGTGGACCCGGTCTTCAGTGTGAAGAACGGAGACATATGTTTTGAGCATGCAAACTTCAGTTATTCGGGCAAGGCTGATCGCCTCTGTCTCATGGATATCGACCTTAGTATATCATCCGGCGAGACCGTAGGGATACTGGGTGCCACAGGTTCCTCCAAATCCAGTCTTGCCCAGCTCATACCCCGGCTATATGACCTGACCAGCGGGCGGGTGACCGTTGGAGGCGTGGACGTACGGGATTATGATATCACCACCTTGCGCAACAGTGTGGCGATGGTATTGCAGAAAAATGTTCTCTTCTCAGGTACCATAAGGGAGAACCTGCGCTGGGGCAACGAGCATGCCAGTGACGAGGAGTTAGAGCAAGCATGTGTACTTGCACAGGCAGATGAGTTCATCCGCTCCTTTCCCCAGGGCTATGATACATATATAGAACAAGGCGGTAGCAATGTTTCAGGAGGGCAGAAACAGCGTCTGTGCATTGCCCGTGCACTACTGAAAAAGCCCATAATACTTATTCTCGATGATTCCACCAGTGCCGTAGACACCAGGACCGATGCACAGATACGTCGTGCACTCCGTGAACATCTCCCCGGGACCACTAAGGTCATCATTGCACAGCGTGTTGCATCTGTCCAAGACGCTGACAGGATCATTGTAATGGATGCTGGAAGGATACTTGCCACGGGAACGCATGAGCAATTGCTCAAAGACAGCGATATCTATCGTGAGGTCTACGAGTCTCAGATACAGGGAGGCGACGAACGTGAATAAAAGGATGTACAGGACACCTGTCGGAAGAGGGGCTGCATTCGGAGGGCGCCCAGGGCATGGGGGTGGCGCAATGTCAAGGGGTATATCCTCTTCTTCCAAAGAGATCAAACCAGGCACGCTTGGGCGGCTCATGTCCTATCTTGGAGAATATAAGTTGAGTATCTCCTTGGTTATCATATGTATCCTGCTCAGCACACTTGCCAGTGTCGCATCATCCCTTTTCCTGCAGATACTCATAGATGACTACATCACACCATTGCTCCTTGAGCCTGTACCAGTTTTCGATGGTCTGCTTCGTATCATACTCATAATTGGTGGTATTTTACTCCTCGGTGTGCTTGCAACCTTTATCTATAACCGTGTCATGGTGGTAATTTCCCAGGGCATTCTCAGAAAGATACGTGACCAGATGTTCAGTCACATGCAATCTTTACCTGTAAGCTACTTTGATACCAATTCCCATGGCGATGTCATGAGCCACTATACCAATGATACTGATGCTCTGCGCCAGATGCTTGCTCAAAGTGTTCCCAACATGTTATCATCTGCCCTTTCAGTAGTGTTGGTCTTCATTGCGATGATGTATATTAGTTTGTATCTTACATTATTCGTTGTTGTCTTTGTGGTCCTGTCGATGGTGCTTATTAAAAGTATTGCTGGAAAGAGTGGTGCCTATTTCGTCAGACAGCAGGAGTCCATAGGTGATGTGAATGGTTTTGTGGAGGAAATGATCAATGGTCAAAAGGTCGTCAAGGTTTTCTGCCATGAGGAGAAGGTAAAGCAGATCTTTGATGACAAAAATGATGGGTTGCGCATTAACTCGACCGAGGCTAATAGATACAGCAACGTCCTCATGCCCGTCACCAATGCAATGGGTTATATCTTATATGTATGCATTGCCATTGTCGGATCTTACATGGCAATTGCAGGTGTATCAAACTATGGTTTGACAGGCCCGGGTTTGATGAGCTTGGGTTTGATAGCATCCTTCTTGCAGTTATCACGCAACTTTGTTTTCCCCATTGCACAGTTCTCACAGCAGATCAATTTCATTGTGATGGCACTGGCAGGGGCTGGCCGTATATTCGATATGTTGGACGAGCTACCAGAAACCGATGATGGCCATGTGATGCTAGTTGATGCAAAATACGATAAGGGTGAACTTGTAGAGTCTGATATACACACAGGGTTATGGGCATGGAAGTGTCCCCATGATGATGGCAGAGCGACATATACAGAACTGATGGGTGGGGTTAGATTTTCCCATCTGTATTTTGGTTATGGACCAGATAAGACAGTATTGCATGACATAAGCCTCTATGCTGAACCTGGGCAGAAGGTGGCATTCATAGGAGCTACCGGTGCTGGTAAAACAACCATCACAAATCTTATAAATCGCTTCTACGACGTGGCCGATGGCATGATATTCTATGATGGTATAAATATCAACGATATCAAAAAGAGTGACCTGCGGCTCTCATTGGGTATAGTGCTCCAGGATGTGAACCTGTTCACTGGCACAGTTACAGAGAATATCCGTTATGGGCGTCTTGATGCAACCGATGATGACTGCATTGCTGCAGCTAAGCTTGTGAATGCCCATAGTTTCATCGAGATGCTTCCGGATGGATACGACACTGTCCTTTCAGGCGATGGCAGCGGCCTTTCCCAGGGTCAGCGCCAGCTCATATCCATAGCCCGTGCAGCCGTAGCCGATCCACCGGTGATGATCCTGGACGAGGCCACCAGTTCCATTGATACCCGTACTGAAACCATAGTGCAGCGTGGCATGGATGCACTTATGGAAGGAAGGACCGTATTCGTCATTGCCCACCGACTGAGCACCGTGCAGAATTCCGATGTGATCATGGTACTGGACCAGGGTCGCATCATCGAACGCGGCGACCATGAGAAGCTCATAGCCGAAAAAGGCAGATACTATCAGTTGTACATGGGTGCCTTTGAGGATGAATAGGTCAATGGCAGGGTCATGTTCCTTATATTTTATCTGCCCTTGTCATAAGCCCCATGCCAGCTGTACTATTATCCTGGATTTGACAGCTTTTTTTCCATTTTCTGTCCCCGGCCCCCGGTCAATGTATCACCACACCAGGGGGCAGGCATCGCGCGCGTAAAAGTGATGGGGGCCAGTAGACTGTTCAGGTTCTTGCGGCAGGGGCTTGAAAATTGCAGGAAATCGCATCCTTTTTAGATAATTGGGTATTATTTTATTCCCACGTATCGGGTCACGCGCGTATTTAAGGGCATCATTACTCTAGTAAAATATAAAATACATAGCAGCTGTGAGTATCATGCTACTTATACCCATGACAGCACCACCTGCTGTATATGTTCTCAATATCTGTGCAGGCTTCATGTCTGCAAGGTCTCCGAATATCCAAAAGAAAGGGTCATTGAAATGGGAGATAAGTAGCGTTCCCGATATCATGGAGAAGAATACTATCTCAGCAGGCAATCCTATCTGTGGCATTACAGGGAGTATCAGTGAAAAGCTTACAAGCATGGTCACGACCCTTGAACCCTGGACGCTCTGAATGGCAGCGGTTAGGATAAAAGGGATAAGCAGGGCAGGAATACTGCTTGCAAGCAAGGTGTTGCCAATGGCCTGCCCGACACCTGTCAGGGCAAGGGTCGCTCCAAGGGCACCTCCACCACACATATCAAGCAGGACCACTCCACTTCGACGGATGCCCTTTTCTATCCATTCTCTAACCTGTGCTGGAGTAAAATCCTTTAAAGATAACAAGATAGCAAGTGCCACACCGATCAAAAGGGCTACAGCAGGGATACCAATGATGTCCAGAGGAGGTATTGGTATGAAAATGCCTGCAATGATAAGGATAACTGGTACGATAAGGGGTGCATATGCTGGGATCCTGCCTGGCAGGGGCTGTACCTCACCCTGAGGCTTCTGTTCTTTCATGTCATGCCCATCTGCTCCCCTTCCTTCATCCTCCCTGAAGCTACAACATTTAACAGCATACAGGTAACCAATGATCGAAACGATAAGTGCCATAAGGAATGAAGCAATGATCACCTCAGTGCGAACAAGTCCCAGTTCCATCATTACAGGATAGACGACCGGGGAGGGATAGAGCATATTGAAGGATGCCAGGGTCCCAAGCCCCAGGGCTGTTGCAGCCATGGACCTGGACAGACCCAACTTGTCACTTACCTCCCTGGCAACGGGTATGAAGATAACATATGCAAGTATGCAGCACATAAGTGGCACAGAGAACAGGAACCCCAAGAGGTTAAGGGATAGCAGAGGCTTATTTGATATTCTTATCATATCTTTTGCCATAAGGGCCGTACCCCCAGTCCTGTGTAATATTGTTCCAATGATACTACCAGCGGTGATCACTATGGCGAACTGGGTGAACACCTTTCCCATACCCGTGGAGATAGCATCCACAGCACCCCTGGTCTCACCGGTCAGAAGTCCAACCAGAAGTGATGCAGTTATCAGGGACAGAAAAGGGTGTAACCTCAAACGTGCTGTAAGAAAGAGTATAAGACCAAGTGCGATACAAAAAACAATTATCGGGTTCATTGTCAGGAATGCTTGTAAGAGATGATATCGTTTTGTATCATCTACTTAGCATCACTCCCTTAAATGCTTAACGAGAGTTAGGTTCTTCTACATATAACAAGTAGAGGCAACTATTGTCCCTCATCTCCATGAAACCCTGGGTCTCAGAGATCCCGGCCTTCTCAAGCAGTACTTTCTTCCAGGATTCAGGAGGCAGGGCAATATAACCGGTATAGGCCTTTGCACCTATCTGTGCGTACTGTAAAGGCTTTCCACCTATCTTTATCCTCTTTGCCACTTCTCTCCTGTATGTCTGGTGCATCATGCATGCACTATGGGCAGCAGATGGCTGTATCGTATGATTGTAATGATCAGTGGCCTCTACATGCACTGGGTTGAAATTACCGATACGCTTGATATATTCACGGATAGCCTTGGAGAAAGGACAGATATTGGTAACAAAACCATTCTTGCTTATCTGCTTGATACTCTCAAATGAGGAGAACACAGACTCCCTGTTGGAGACCGCATTTGCAAAATCCTCCCAGGTATCATACTCTTCCTCAGGCACAGACTTAGCCAGGGACTCAGCCTGTCCCACCATATAATTGGTAAAGCCTTCCACTCCCTGTTTATCTGAGATGTCCTCAAAGAACAGAAAGACCGAAACATCAACAAAAGGATTAGATTCAATATTCTCTGCCATTTTATCACCATCAGTCGATAATTTCCTCGCCTGCGCTCTTGCCTCTCACTATCAAAGCAAAGACACAGGATGCGCTACGCAATATACTCTTAATGTGCCTGTCATCGACATTTATCCTTGCAAGGTTCTCAGGGACCATCTTCACATCTCCTGTCATGCCTTTGTTGGCCAGATGTAAACACTCCAATGCCTGTTTTGCTACAGTGATGTTATTGGCTGCAATTTCCCTGAACCTCTGGTGGGTAATACAATAATTGGAAACGGCCGAGTCTCTTATACGATTATTGTAACTATCGGCAACATCGGTATCTGACTCAGGGATAGGACCGATCCTTGAGATATATCTCCTCATGGTAGGTGCCATGGGACATGTCTTGAGTGCATATACATATCCTATCACATCTCCGTCCTTGTCGATGATGGCAAGATCGGTAAGCACGTTAACCTCGCCCTCTACCGTAAGCGATGTCCTTCCTTCTTTCATGGCAACATTAAAGGCCGGCCATCCTACATATGCTTCTTTTCCCATTCTTTCGGCATAGCTTTCACCTACACGGAGCCAGTATTCCACGACCCCTTCGGTGCCAGCTTTGCTTACCATGTCATCGACAAGTGAATATATTGCAATGTCCATCATGCTTGAGTTTCTCCTTTCATCTCACATCATGTTCGTTCTCTGCGAACTATGCATATTGTTATATTAATATTTACACTATTATATTAATGAGTAATTCTCTTTACTTGTATTTAAAGTCTCTTTTACCCATTGCATATTTGGCTCATCCGGAAAAAGCTGTGCTGTAGTCAGATTGTCTTCCTGTATCATCCACTCTGCTTCATCTGGTGAATCCACTTCTACATCAAATGTCTCTTCACCTGCAACGTGATATCGCAATACGAACTGATCATTGTTCGATCCAAGTAGCACCACATGATCTCTCTCATGTGTCACCTCATCTTCATTGACCTGGCTTCCGGCGGTCCAGCGGCACAGTTCGACATAGTCCACTCCATTCATTTCCTTGACAGAGTTCCTTTTCTCAGTTAATGCCTTTGACGAATTCGTTTTTGATGTTATTGTTCTAGTAGGTAAGTTCTTGACAGGTAAAAGCATATCAGATCCCGTCCTCTCTTCGGTATTTGCACTATCTTTGTGCACACCGGGCAATAATTGCTCTTTATTTTTCTCCCCTTCTTTTGCCAGAGCATAGAGCATACTGATAAAGGACGTCTTATGCGCCCTCTCAGTAGGGTCCACTTTTTTAAGATGTCGTGTCCATTGGTTTTTCATGCAAGTAATTTCCCTATGGATTGTCTGAGGTTGCCCAATGAAGCGGGGTCAAGCAGGAGGAACATATCTCCATATATAGTATTCAGCCCCTTCCCATCTCCAGCATCGTGTATCATGAACATGGTCTCGATGTTCAGCACCTCGTCGGTCGTATGCACTATTTGTGAAGTAGCCCGCTGCATTACATCTGTTATGGGGCCTGTAAGCACTTCTGGAGCTTTGTGGATGACCAACATATCGAGGAATGATGTAAGTGCGCCCATGTAGGAACCCACCAATATGTTTCCAAGCTCGGCTAGTGCTGACTCATGCATTGTTGGATCATCGGCATGTCCCGTCTTCCCAAGCATCAGGCTACTCAGCATTATAGCATTGTTGAATTCAAAAAGTAAAAGTGCAATGCCTTTTATATCTCCATCAAGTCGCATCATGATACCCGCCATGGTAATGGACCCAGGTATCATCATTGCAACTTTTTCCTGTTGCAACATACCAACATTCGATAGATTGAGCTTTACATTGCGGTCTATGAACTTTGAAAGCGTGGTTGTGGCATTACCCATTCCAATGCTTCCTATCTCTTTGAGGGCATCGGTCTCAAAACTATTGAGCACGCCATTTTCCATATTCACAGGACGGCCTCCAGTTTCTCATTGTCTTGCTCCATGAAGAACTTCTCACCGGCATAGAATCGTAGGCACTCTTCTTTTCCTCCCTTGATAACACGGATGCTTGCTCCGTTCACATCAGCAATGTTGAGGAATAGGCCCTCAAATCTGGATATGACTGTTTCATCATGGGCGGTCTTGTTCAGAAGTCCGATGAGTATAAGTTCACTGGCACTGGCCCTTTCTGCCATCTTTGAAACAAAGCCATATGTCTCCATCTCCCCATCTTTTACTATCATATGTGTCAGAGGCTCAAAGACTATGGCACAGTCCTTTGGTAGCTTACTGGTCAGGTCAAAGAACTTATCAAGCTCGCTTGCTGGCAGTTTGATTATACCCTCGTCTTCTGAAACAGTTTTTTCAGTTGATGATATTTCAATGAACTTCATAGCTCCTATATCTATAAGGTCAGCCAGCTTTTCCTTATAGAAGGCTGTCCTTGGCTGGGTGGATACGAGTACTGTGTTTACCATCTCTCCATAGAGCCTGAGGCAGACCTCGATGACAGCATCTTCATAACGCGTCTTTGGGGCATATTCAAGTAATGTGGATCTCTTGAACAGGTTTGCCGTTTGGTCTGGCCATATTTGGTCCCATGAAGTATCACTTTGGACCTTTTGCATAGGTCTTTTCTCATGCTCGGTCCTGTCCTTCTGGAAGACCATTCCTTCAATAAGGAAATCTCCCAATTTCTCACGGGGTATGGTCCTAAAAGCAGTGTACATCATAAAGCCAGCTGCGGCAAAGACACTTGTGTATACTGCACTCCAGAGTCCAAGATAGATAAGGATCGTTTCAGATACATAAGGATCTTCAACGCTGACCGCCACCGATGGGAATAGGGATGTACTTATGAGGAAAATTGCCGTGAGTGCAAGTAATAACCATGCGGCCGATCCCTTTTTAGTCTCATAGTATACTTTCACCCAGAAGTAAATGGCTGCAATTCCTGCTGAAAGTGATATTGATATGAATATTATGTATATTAGTGTAATATCAGGGCTTAACATTTTCTACACCTTTTTCTTCCGGGTCTAATTATTTATACAATATATTATATCTGCATATTAATATATTTTTTGTCCTTTAAGAGCACTCTTAACAGTCAAATCCCCATTCTCTGTATCTAGGATTATGGTCCTTCCATAGTTCTCACCGGTATCTTCTGCTATCAGTGGGATACGCAGTTGTTTCAGGGCCTCTTTGGTTGCAGCGATATTCCTCTCTCCAATATTTAGCAGATTGTTAGAGCTGAATGAAAACATTTTAGCTCCTCCTGCTATCTTCGCTTTGATAGATGCCTTGGAAGCTCCCTCTTTGATCATGCACTCGAGCAGGTATGGCACACCGGTGTCAGCAAACTTTGCAGGATTATCTTTGGCCTTTGCATTATCCACACTTGGAAGCATTATGTGCACCATGCCACCGACACCACTGTTCTTATCGAACATCACAAGACCTACACATGACCCAAGTCCGAGGGTTGTGATCTTTTCGGGCCTCCTGGCTACAGCACTGTCTGCCATTCCTACGATTATCATGTTATCAGGTACGCATTTTATTAATGCTGTCAATGACAGTTCTCATGGAAGGTGCATCCAGCAACATGTACATATCACCACTAAGGCTATGATACTCATCTTCCGCTTCTATCTCAAACAACGCAGTAAATCCTATGATATGCTCTATCTTACGGTTCAGGTATTTTCCACATTTCTTAAGTATTGCTTCAGGGTCACCTTCTGCAATAGTGGGTAGTGAAGGTGTCACGGCTATGTCCAGGAATTTTGACAGAGCTGTACAATATGTACCTGCCAGGATATTTGTGACCTCAATTACTACAGAGCTCTTCATGTATTCATCATTCTCATACTCCGTGCGTGCAAGCATCATGTCAGAAAGTACTTCTGAATGTCTTCTGTCGAGCATAAGTATGAATCCTCCGTTAAGATCCCCGATGACCTTGACTATTGCTCCAGTCACGATGTGTTCTTTATCACCTGTTATATTTGTAGGGTCAAGGGAAGTAAGTTCAGATGCACTGACCTTTATGGCCTTTCCAACTAACTGGGAAAGGGCAGTTGTCGCATTTCCCATGCCAATGTTACCTATTTCATTCAATGCATCAAAATAAAATTGGTCAAGTATTATGTTCATATTCCACCTCTTTATACCATCTCATTAATCTTTGCGAGTATCCTGTCCATGGATTCCGGATTGAATAGTGTCAACAGGATCCCTTCTATCTTGTGTCCTTCCAATGTGAAGAATGTGTCAAAAAGGATCGTGTGCTCTACGTTCCTGCTCATCTCTATGAGGACCTGGTCCATGATAGCACCAAGCATATCAAATGTCTGCATCGGAGGAGATATCATAAAATGCAGACCAAGGAACTCTGAGAGCGAACTCACATAGGATCCTGCAAGTATGTGCCCCACTTCTTCAAGGAGCGACTGGTTCATCTCACATAGGATATCGGGTGCAACCTCTCCTGTAATGGTCGTACATATCGTCTCAGCGGTTTCCCGTGATAGGATCATCATGATGTATCCGCTTATGTCTCCATCCACATGCATTATCACACCATGTACCACTGTGTCAGCCCCACCTGCCTTTTCAGGCACGTCCTCTATCTTTTCGATCTTCAGCTCGGGGACCTCTATGCTTATCTGTTTGCCTATCATCTTTGAAAGAGCTGTCACAGCATTGCCTACACCTATATTTACTATCTCCTTCAGCGCGCTGGTCTGCAGTTCAGTGAGTGATTCCTTCATTTCTGTCATATCTTCACCTGGCCCATCTGCAACAAAAAGATCATTTGCGGTATATTCTTTCTTTTGCATTGTACGCGTTGAACAGATCCTTTGAGGGACCAAGCAGAGTTTCAGTCTTCCCCATTACAAAGAAGCCACCCTCATTAAGTCCATCATAGAAGTTCATATACAGTTTTTCCTGCAACTCCTTTTCAAAGTAGATCGTCACATTTCTACAGAATATGATGTCAAACCCCTTCATCTTTGGACCAGATATCATATCATGTGACCTGAATTGTGCCATCTTTCTAAGTTCATCGATGACCTGGTATTTGTTACCCTGCTGCACAAAGTACTTTTTGAGGAAAGCAGGCCTAACGTCCTTCATCTCTCCCTCTCCATATATGGCCTGTTGTGCTTGTTGCAGGCTACCACGGTCTATATCTGTACCGGTTATCGTTATTTTATAGTTCTTAATGTTTGGGCCCAATACATGGTGAAAAAGCATTGCAATGGAAAAAGCCTCCACGCCTATGGAGCAACCTGCACTCCATATATTGATGGTCTTAAGTGTGGAACTTGCCTTTGATTTGATCACGGCTGGCAGTATTTCTTTCTCTACTATATCATATACTTCAGTATTGCGGAAGAAATTGGTTACATTCACTGTCAATGTATCCGTTAGGACATTGCGCTCGTTTTCATCCTCTTTCAGCAGTTTAACATATTCACCATAGTTCTTTGAGCCAGATGCCCTGAGCCTGACATCTATCCGCCTTTTGAAGTGTGAATCCTTATAGTACTCGCAATTGAACCCAAGCTTATTCTTAATTAAGGTCTTGAGCGCTGCAAAATCTTCATCATCCTTTGTTCTGGTCTGTACATCGTTTTTCAGCATTTTTATCCCATCATCTTTTTCATAATAGCAGCCATTATAAAGTCACTGGCCTCTGGTTCAAAAAGCATGTTGAATTCATTTCTCGAGTTGGTGGACGGGATATAGCATTCTCCCTTCACTACAATGAACTCATCCGCAAGTTGTCCTATCTCTTTTTTTATAAAACCAGCTACACCTTCCATGTTTACATCCATTTTTGGATCTCCAATGGCCAGGTTTATTCCAAGGAACTCATTCACCACTCGCATATATGAGCTGCAAAGACGTACTCCCATCTCCCGGAGCTTGCGAATTTCCATCTCTTCTATCTTTGTTGTGGTCCCTATGGATTTTTTCATAAGTAGATCGGAAAATGAAAGAGCTGAGAATTTTGGCAAAAGTATCAAAGTTCCGCCCGTTACATCTCCTGATATGCTCAAATGTATACCTACAACACTTTTTTGCTTTCCATTCGAAGCCCTGGAAATGATCTCATCCAGTGACAACATTTCTACCACAGGAATATCGATCTTTACTTCCCTGTTTACCATTTTCGAGAGAGAGGTTGCCAGGTGGCCCATTCCTATGTTGCCTGCTTCTTGGAACGCTCCTCTTGTCATTTCATCCATTTCAGTCATAGTTTAACCTCATAAGATCATATCAAAGTTGCAATGTCAAGGATCAATGCTACACTTCCATCTCCTAGGATGGTGGCACCTGCAAATCCTCTGGTGTTTTTCAGAAGTTTATTGTCCAATGTCTTGATGATCACTTCCTGCTGCCCCAGGAGCATATCGACTACAAAGCCAATATTGCTACCCATACGCTCTACGACCACAACAATGAGGTTTTCCTTCTTTTCCGGTTCTCCGGGACAATCGAGCACTTTATGTAGTCTTAATAGCGGAAGCACTTCCCCACGCAACAGTACCACTTCACGACCATCGATGGTCTTGATATCAGCAGCTTTTATACCCACGTCCCTCACAACATTTGCAAGAGGTATGGCATATGTTTCTCCCGCTACGGTCACCATCAAGGATTGTATGATAGCGACAGTCAGTGGTAACTGTAGTTTAATGGAACTTCCTTGACCGGGCACTGAACTTACTTTAATAGTTCCGCCTAGTGCTTCGATCTTGGTCTTGACTGCATCCATACCAACTCCCCTTCCGGAGACGTCAGTTATTACCTTGGCACCACTAAAGCCAGCGAGGAAAATAAGGTTAAGGGCATCTGTATCTGTTAGTTTGTCTACTTCTTCTCGGGTCATCAGACCTTTTCTGATGGCAATTTCCCTCATGTTTGCAGGGTCCATGCCCTTTCCATCGTCCTGGACCTCAATAACTACACTATTCCTTTGTCTTGATGCAGAAAGGCCTACAAATCCTGCTACGGGCTTGCCGAGTTTTTCACGGTCCTCAGCTCGCTCTATGCCATGGTCCACGGCATTGCGCAACAAGTGAACGAGTGGATCACCTATTTCATCAAGTACTGTCCTGTCAAGTTCAATTTCCTTACCTTCGATAACCAGATTCACTTGCTTTCCTTCAGACTTTGCCAGATCCCTCACCATCCTTGGGAATCGGCTGAATACCTGGTCAATGGGTACCATTCTGGCCTCCATTACTTCGTTCTGTATCTCGTTGGTAAGGCGGTCCAGGTTTGCAAGGGACTCATCCAGATTCTTGGCACGTAGGTCCGATGCAAGTTGGTTGAGTCTTATCTTGTTGATTATCAACTCTCCCACGAGGTTCATAAGGTTATCAAGGCGTTCAATATTGACCCTTACGCTCTGAATACTTTTAACAGATTCAGACCTTTTGACGCCGGATGCAGACTCATTTGGATCGGATGCATCATGCTTATTAGTTTTCTCATGCCCATGTTCGTCAAAATTTGACATGGGTGTTATTTCAATGTCGTGGATCTCTGATATTTTTTTGATAGCCCCACGTATGACTTCTTCTTTTTCTCTTGTTGAAAGTAGCACTGTAAAATCAAGGCCGAACTTTTCATCCTCAAGATCATTTTGTGATGGAGTGCATTTTATTATTTCTCCCATCTTCGTAAGATTTATCAGTACGAGAGTGGATCTTGCAGACTTGAGTACACAGGATGCTTCAAGTGTTACTTTTATCTCAAGCACTTGCTCCCCATGCTCACTTTCAGTATTGGTATCAGTACTTTCTTGAACTCCAACTGAAACGGTCTGTGGGCTTACTTCAGTATCAGCATTAGTATGTGTCGCATGTGCAGCATTGGGTACGGGCAATGTTTGTACCTGTGTTTCTATTCCGCTGAGTGCACCTTGCATTGCCTGTGCGAGAGTAGCTTGCAGGTGTGTGATGTTCACCTCTTCACCGCTATCTACATTTTCAACTAAGGCTTCTAAAGTATCAAGACATTCGAACAATATGTCTATAAGTGAGTTATTTACCGTCACTTGACATTTCCTTACCATGTCCATAAGATTTTCCATTTCATGGGTCAGTTCTGCGATGTTAGCAAAACCCATGGTGGCTGACATTCCTTTGAGGGTATGTGCAGAACGGAACATAATATTGATAAATTCCATCTCACCTGGATTCTGTTCAAGTCCTAACAGGGATTCATTTAGCTGTTGCAGGTGCTCTTCAGATTCTGCTTTAAATATATCCTTATATCCAGACATATCCATGTTCATTCACCCCTGTATCTTCTTTTATATAGATCACCATTTATATCACCTGTTATTTCAGCATCAGAACGATTTCGGATGAGACCTTCTCAAGTACTACAGCACTGTCAGATAGACCGCGTTGCACGACAGCTTTTGGCATACCGTAGACCACACAGCTCTTCTCATCTTCTGTTATCACTTTTCCACCAGCCTTCTTTATCTCCTCCGCGCCATCTGCCCCATCTGCTCCCATTCCTGTAAGCACCACTGCCAGTATGTTGTGGCGGTATATCGGGACCAGGGATTTGAATAGGAT
>CAZBJM010000007.1:48980-50306 GCA_964492225.1 uncultured Methanosarcinales archaeon | reverse complement strand
TTTCCGAGGAATGGGAACGGTGATCTGTTGACAAAGAACTTCACTCATATTGAAGATGACCGCGTGGTCATGGTGGACATCAGCCACAAGGAAAACCTTATCAGAGAAGCTGTTGCATCCGGAGGGATATATCTTGCCCGAGGTACTATAAGGAGTATCGTCGAGGGAAAGCAGGAGAAAGGAAACGTGCTTGCCACGGCAAGGGTAGCTGCCATCCAGGCTATTAAAAGGACATCCGATCTCATCCCATTGTGCCACCATATCCCCATAACAAAGGCCGATGTGGACTTCACCATATCCGAAGAGCATATCGAAGCAATAGTAAAAGTGCGCTCTGTGGGAAAGACAGGGGTTGAGATGGAAGCCCTGACAGGCGTGTCCATTGCACTCCTGACCATATGGGACATGGTGAAATCAGCTGAAAAAGATGACAGCGGCAATTATCCACATACAAGGATGAATGATATCAAGGTCATTGCAAAGGTCAAAGGACCAAAAACCATGTAAGCTATCTATTACATTAATCAGCACTATCGAAAAGGATTGAAAAGAGGTACATCATTTGAAGATAATAGGAGGACCCGCATCTCAGGCACTTTCGTCCAGGGTTGCAAGGGAGTTGAATCTGGAACCTACGGTGTGCGATTTCACCAGGTTCCCTGACGGTGAACTTTACACCCGCATCATGGACGAAGAGGTAGATGAGGTCACGATAATACAAAGCATCATCTCAGACTCAGATTTTGTTGCACTGTTACAGCTCATCGATGCCTGTGAAGAATCACCTGTGATCAATGTAGTTATCCCTTATATGGGATATGCGAGACAGGACAAGAAGTTCAAGACCGGGGAGCCAATAAGTGCACGGGCAATTGCACGCACCATCAATGCAGACAGAGTGTTCACTGTGAATGTACACAAGACGAGTGTTTTGGAGTATTTCAAAGCGGATGCTTTTGATCTTGATGCATCGGGGCTTATTGGTAACTACATCAGGTCATTGGCATTGAAAGATGCTTTGCTCATTTCTCCAGATATGGGAGCTATGGAGTTTGTGGAAAGGACCGCTAAAGAGATATGCTGCGATTTTGACTGTCTTGAGAAAACACGGCTCTCCGGTGACACTGTATGTATAAAGACAAAGAATATCAGTGTTCAGGGAAGGGATGTAGTGCTACTTGACGATATGATAGCTACCGGTGGAACGATGGTCGAGTCTATCAAATTGCTCAGGGAACAGGGAGCAAAGGATGTGTACATTGCCTGTGTACATCCGGTGCTTACAAGGAATGCGGTCATGAGGCTATTCAATGCCGGGGTCAAAGA
>CAZBJM010000007.1:0-48880 GCA_964492225.1 uncultured Methanosarcinales archaeon | reverse complement strand
TTGCAAGAAAAAGACCTGCCATCTCTATGTTGTGGACTGGCGTACAGGTGATGAACAATGTATCATCGGTTATGTATCGACCCATAAGGTCATGTCAAAGTCCGATCCGGTCATAGACACCTATGCACAGGATACCCGCAAGAGGATAGCTGATAGAAAAGGTCGGCAAATACAAGAGAAGAATGAGGACCCTGTGGCCCCTTCAGCTGACTTTGACCAAAAGAACGAACTCCATCTGAGCAGAACAAAACAGTATACTGGAAAAATATCAGAGGATGTTGGACAAAAAGCCAACTCCATTGATCCGCTCTATGAAGAGGTCACAGTCAATACAAGGAATGCAATTGTGACAGAATCTCGGAGACCTGTAAAGGAACCAATGCAAAAAAGGAAGTCACTGGATGATGTGATGAAATTGGACCTTCCAGATAACTACGAAGAGGAGTTTTGGAAAAAATAAGTTGCCTTTTTACATGAGCCTCAAAGATAAAGGCCTTCTTGAGGTCTTTTTTGCACTGAAGGGAAAACTTGGACCAAAGGAACACTGGTGGCCTGCCGAAACGCCATTTGAGGTCGTGATAGGGGCAATCCTCACACAACAGACAAAATGGCCCAATGTAAAGAAGGCCATAGGTAACCTTAAAGAATATGGTCTGCTGGAGCCAGAACTCATGGCGTGTGCGGACATTCCCATGCTAGAGGAATGCATACGATGTTGTGGGTTCTACCGTCAGAAGGCTGAGAGACTAAAGCTCGTGGCGATCTATTTCGCTGAACGTGGCATCGACAAGGTGTTTGCACTGCCGATGGATGTTCTAAGAAGAGAGATGCTTGCGTTGAAAGGCGTGGGGAATGAGACCGCTGATAGTATTATCCTCTATGCTGCATGTAAACCACGTTTCGTGATAGATGCATACACCACCCGCATGATGAAGTGTATGGGTCTGGAAGGAAATTACATGGAACTGCAAGGTATGTTCGAGAGTGCTTTGCCAGAGGATGTGGACCTATACAAGGAATATCATGCACTGATAGTGGAGTACGCAAAGATGTTCTGTAGCAGGAAAAGATGCAGTGAATGCCTACTGGTGCAGTGAACGATATTGGATGTATGGAAGAAAATGGAGCATTAGATGGATATCGATACATACGAGCAGATATACAGTGCCCTCCAGGGAATGGACGATATCGACAAAGTGGCAGAGCAGTTCTCCATACCTGCCGGGGTGCTTTATTCTATTTTGAACCAGAAAGTGGTCACAAATGTAAAAAAGAGCCTCTCCATTGTCAAGAACAATAGTGAGAGACATATGAGAATGTGGCAGAAAGGTACGACCATTGTGCAGATAGCAAAGAAGAATAAGATACCTGCTACCCTCATGGCCGGCATTATACTTACAGGTCTTGGAATATCCAAGAAGTCGTTCATGAAGAACATAGATGTGCTTCCTGATATGAGGATAAAGAGAGAAGTGAAGGAGGCCATGTTTTCAGACCATTTCTTTTCACCTGGTGCCCATGAAGTGCATATCCTGAAGGGGAAGATGGGAGAATCGATACTTGAAAAATGGCTTGTGAAGAATGGGGCATCGTTCAGGAGAGAAGATGACCTGAGAAATGCCGGTATTGCAAAAACACCTGATTTCCTTTTGGACGAAGTGATGGAGATCGATGGAAAAGAGGTCATATGGATAGAAAGCAAAGCACTCTTTGGTGATGAAAAGGAGCATCAGCACTATATGAACAAACAATTCTCCGACTATGCAGAGATATTCGGTACCGGGATGATAGTTTATTGGTATGGGTTCCTTGAGGGCATCAAGATGGATGGCCATCTTATCAAGGACTACAACTTTTTCATGGATAGTTCCGATGGCATCGAAGACCTGTTGAACCACCGTGCTCAATGGTAGATATCAATATCTTCCTCTGTATCCTGTTCTGTGCTTTTACTGTTACTCTGTTTTTCATTCTGTGCGAATACACGTTTTGTGTACACATGGTGTAATTCATCTTCATTGTATAGTACAGCTTCAGTGTTGATGGTGGCGTGGTTACCGTGGACCTCAATGAAGGGGAACGCATCCTGCCCCTCAGGTTCACAATTGTTCTTCATGAAGAGGATATCCATGGTAGTGCACAATGCTACATGTGCTTTTGATATGGAAATACGAGTCATCATTGCTATAATAATGGGTCTTTATTAATACTTTGCGACATTCTGGACCTAATAGAGGTGGATTGTCTAATTGGCTCATATTTCCTCCATTTCTGATTAGACAATCTTTAAACAATAAACACGGGCTGCATCTCGATCAAAAGATGCAGTCCGTTTTTTGATGTTAACCATGGGCTTGCCGCCATACGCGCGCGTTTTTTCCGAGGGTTGGACCTGTTATCAGAATTTATGTTCAACGTCCCTTAAAATGAACACGGGCTACATCTATATCAAAAAAGCGGGTCACTATTTTAGGTCAAACATGGGCTTGCCGGCACTCGCGCGCGTTTTTCCCGTGTGTCGGAACTTTTATCTGAATGAACGCAGAAAAAAGGAGTGGGGACTATCGAACATGAGAAATATCTGCATGTTATGTTATTCTGTTATGTATTTTAGTCCATCGTTCACGTGGTGACGGGAAAAGATTTATATTTGCAAGGACATTTCTTCAAGTGCAATTAACTTATTGGAAAAGTCTGAACTGGGTATCCCTCGGTCTGCTTTTATTAAGTTGGTCGCAGCATCAAAAGAGAATATCGTATCGATTACAGGATAAATGTTTCCGTCTCAGCTAGGTCTGTGCACATTTCGCTGTCAAGAACCAGAGTTTGCTCTGATGTCCCTTTGAAAGATGATTTAGTGTCCGATAAGAGAGATTTGGTAAAGATCAGATTGAACGAGTCATGCGACAGTTCTCTCTTCCGAATGGAAGTTACTATACGAAAACACAAAGGAAATCAAACATGAGAAACGATAAGAGAGGCAGCAGCGGCGGCGGAAACAGTGGCTTTAGGTCAAGTGGCCCAAGAAATGACAGGAACGACAGAGGAGGAAGCGGTGGCAGTGGTGGCTTCAGGTCAAGCGGTCCACGGAACGACAGGGGAGGAAGCGGTGGCTTCAGGCCAAGTGGCCCAAGGGAGATGCACCCTGCAACATGCGCAGACTGTGGTCAGGAGACACAGGTACCTTTCGTACCATCCAACGACAGACCAGTATACTGCAGAGAATGCTACCAGAACCACAGACCACCAAAAAGGTTCTAAAACAACATAAATGAAGGCGATCATCCGATCGTCTTACTTTTTTCCTCTAAATGCCTTGGATAGACATCCAACGCAGACATCTATATTCTCATCCATATCTCTTTATTCTCAAACTACCTTGCAATAGCATGGCAAGTTACAAGATGCTAGTAAAGGATGTTATCCGGAAAGCGGATGTCCTACTTGAAATTGTGGATGCGCGCTTTCCCACTGAAACAAGGAACAGTCATGTTGAAGAGGAAGTCCTCAGTAATGGTAAACCTTTGATCATCGTCCTTAACAAATGCGACCTTGTATCAAAGAAAAACCTGGACATCTCTAAAGAAAATCTTTCCTCTGTAGCTCCAACTGTGTTCATATCCAGTAAAGACAGGTCGGGTACGACGATATTGAGACATAAGATACAGGAAATAGCTGCTAAAAATGGCATAAAGGACAGAGATGTGCTCGTTGGTTGCCTTGGTTATCCAAACGTTGGAAAATCATCGGTCATCAATGGAGTAACGGGCAGGCACAGGGCCAGTACATCATCCATATCCGGACATACAAAGGGAGTACAGCTGATAAATGCAGGGTCACACATCAAATTCATCGATACCCCAGGCGTGATACCTTTCGATGAGCATGATGAGATCATGCAGGGTCTTCTCGGTATAAAGGATGCCACACACATAAAGGACCTCTTAGGCCTTGCTTTGAGGATAATCGATAAAATGTGTGCTGAGAACAAGGTAGCTCTGGAATCTACATACAATATCACCATAAACGATATGGATGCCTTTGAGATTATTCGGCTCATAGGCGCACAAAACAACTACCTCATTAAAAAAGGGGAAATAGATGAGACAAGGGTATCCCGGAAAATAATCGATGACTGGCAACGTGGGGTACTCCTTATATGAAAAAACATCCGAAAATGACTTATCCTATCAGGACTAGTTCTTATTGATATTTATGCCAGAAGTCGGAGGTAAGTATTTTGGGGTATGCGCATCCTACCATCATTCAAAAGGTTGCAATTGCATACGCTGCCCCTCTTCTCCAAAGGAAGGGGTATTTATGTATTGTTCAAAGGGTACAAGCAAGAACGCGCAACCAAAAGCCGGGTGTCTGTGTGAGGAATGTATAGTGCATCACCAGTTTGCGTTCAAGGGAGAGTATTTTTGCCAGCCATGAAATTCCATGGCAACTTCCCCTTATAACAATTCTTTCATAACGCAAGGTTTCTGCTCAATTAGAGTAAGGTTTGGATAATCAAACATTTTTAATAGTACGTAGCAGTTCCTTCTGGTCAAACTCCCTGCCTCTTGTAGTGTACTTTCCAAGCAGGCAACGACCAGACCTTCCAGGTCCGTGGAAATCTGATCCTCCGGTCATTAGAAGATCGTTCTCCCTTGATATATTGAACATGGTGTCGATATGCTCTCCGGAACTGTTCCCGTAGAATACTTCAAAGCCGTCGATCCCATGCTCCAATAAAGAACCAGCAACCATAGGCAACATTTCCATCACGCCAAACATTTCCAGCGTCCTCAGAAGATGTGCACATATGGCTATGCCACCGGCATCATGGATGACCTTTATCGTCCGGTCAGCTGGGAATTTCTTCATATCTATCGCATGCTGTGAGGTTTCAGCAAGCCACTTATGGTGAAACTCATAGTTGCTCATGTTCTTATTAAGTACAGCTGATGCAATATCGTGCCTTGTGGGAATACCGCTGACATTCTCAAGGGTTTGCCGATCAATTATCCAGCCATGGGATTCAAGCATCTGGCAGACCTTTTCACAATATTCGTCAGCATTCCTTTTAGCCTCTTCCAGCATACGGTTGAAAGCTTCATTATCCCTGTCAAAACCATAACCAAGTATATGAAGCTCGATCTCCGGAATTTCAGATTTGCTTGTAAACTCTATACCGGGTATAAAAGTGAGGCCTCTTTTGTCACATTCCTTTTGAGCTATGTCCATGCCACCTATGGTATCGTGGTCTGTGACGCTCAGTGCCCGCAAACCGGAGTCGTGCGCAAGTTTAACCAGTTTTGCAGGGTCCATGTCCCCATCGGAAAATGTTGTGTGGGAGTGCAGATCTATGATGATATCTATTGTTACACCTTCATGAGTATTATTCTTAACCAAAAATATAGTATTCTCTCTATATAAAAGGTTTCAAATGAATATACTTCAATCAGTGAAGGAAGTGTCTCATCCCTGTAAATATCATCGATACACCGAGTCTGTCTGCTGTTTCTATCACTTCATTGTCCCTGATAGACCCACCGGGCGACAGGATATACAATATACCATTCTCAGATGCGTGCACTATATTGTCATCAAAGGGGAAGAAAGCATCTGACGCCATCACGCATTTTGATATTATTGATCGGCAATATTCTTCGAATGGCATATCTGGCTTTTCGCGTTCATAGATAACAGCAAGGTTCTCTCTTGCCTTTGTAGCCGCAAGTTTCCTTATGGAATCCACCCTATTGGGTTGTCCGGCACCCATTGAAAGCATCATATAGCATCCTGGCGCATATTCATACGTTAGTGCTACAGCATTGGATTTTATACATTTGCATGCATGCAGGCTAAATTCCGACAGGGGTCGCAGTGCTTCAGGGAAAGACTTCTTAGTTACGCACTCCCACTTCTCATAGATACCCGTATTGCGGGTCTGCTTGAGCATGCCACCTACGATATAGCGATAGGTGTGATCCACTGTGAACTCCTCATTGAACTGAGGAAGCTCAAGCAAGCGGAGGTTTGCACTCTTGTTCTTAAGATATTCAAGGGCATCCTGGTCATAGCCCGGTGCAAGGATTATCTCAACGAATTTACCATTGAGGAATTCTGCTGAAGCAAGATCAAAGACCGTGTTCGTGCAAATGATACTTCCAAATGCGGATATGGGGTCCCCGTCCCATGCTGCCTGCAGTGCCTGTAGAAGGGAGTTACCCGTGGCAAGTCCACATGGATTATTGTGCTTGACTATGGCAACAGCAGGTTTAGCATTACCAAGCTCTTTAACGGTCTGAAGGGCATTATCAGCGTCAATATAATTATTATAAGAAAGCTCTTTGCCATGGAGTTGCTTTACGTTCGCAAGTGAAGGACCGGTGACACCAGCCTCTTTAAAGAACTTCGCTTCTTGGTGCCAATTCTCCCCATACCTGAGGGTCACACCAGTATTGAAGCTCATGCGCAACACCTCTTCACCAAGCAGCTCCTTGCTGAGATAGATATCAATGGCAGCATCATAGTCAGCTGTGTGTCTAAATACCTTCACTGCCAGGAGTTCCCTTGTCTTAAGTGAGACCACCGCATCTGACCTTAACTCATCAAGGACTGAACTGTAGTCATCCGGCTGGCATATGACCGTCACCCAACGATAGTTCTTGGCAGCGGAGCGCAACATGGTCGGCCCCCCTATGTCAATGTTCTCAATGGCCTCATCGAGAATTACCCCTTCCTTTGCAATGGTACGCTCAAAGGGATACAGGTTAACGACCACCATATCAATAGGACCTGCATTCAATTTGCTGGCCTCGCTCATGTGGTCACGGTCATCACGGACACAAAGTATACCACCATGTATCAATGGATGAAGGGTCTTTACTCTTCCTCCCATCATCTCCGGAAAACCGGTCACCTCTGAAACATCTGTGACATTTATGCCGGCATCGCGCAACACCCGTGCTGTCCCACCAGTTGAAATTATCTCTATATCCAATTTCCTGAGGCCCTGAGCAAAGTCCACAATTCCGGTTTTGTCAGAAACGCTGAGAAGTGCCCTTTTTACCAAAAAATCACCTAGTGACATTGGAGTCACTCACGTATAAATATTATGGTCAGATATTTGACTTTTGCTGAGTATGTCCAATTAGCTCATATTCCTCCATTTCTGATCAGATGAACAATTAACAATAAACGCATGCTAGATCTATAACGAAAGATGCGGTTGCGTCTTCTACCGAAAACGCGGCATCTTTTTACAGTCCAACCCCCGGCTCGCAGCCAATCGCGCGCGTTTTCCCGAGGGGCGGACAGTATATAGGAATTAACGTGAAAAATGGAGTATGCTTAAAAAAAGCGATAAGAATATAAAGTGAAATTCTTATCAGACAAACTCTTGCTGAGTCCCAGATAGCTGACAATAGAAAACGACCATTGCTTGATACCTGGGACCTTGAACTTTACTTTATGGAGCAAATCTGACCACAGGGCATACATCGATACACTTACCACAGTGAGTGCAAGCTGTCCCAATGACTGCTGAACCAGTGACAATACGTATCCTGCCATGGGGACATTTGCCCACGCATACACCACACCCACTGCACAGTAGTGCCCTCCTTATAGAAAGCTCAGCCTTGTTCATCAAAGACCTTGCCTTTGTATCAGTATCACTGCGGGATGTCACCGCACCCGAAGCAAACACCTGTACCCTGTCATCCCCATGCAAAATGGATATGACGCCGTCCATATATGCAGCTTCACCAAAGGCTTCAAGCATGGAGCTCTCTTCAAGCTTTTCAAGGTCGAGGGCCGTATTGAAATTGCCTTCTGCAGAAATGCCACCTTGCCTGCATGGCCTGTATCCTGAAGTGACAGTAAATGTGAGGGTATTGGGCATAGATGACCTGGGCACGATCCCAATGCCCTTTCTGGTGGCTATCTCCTTTAATTGCTGAGGTATCTTCTTCCAGCGCCATAGCCCATATTCGACCCATTGTTCCGAGAGACCCATGTCCCTTGCATAGGCAAGCAAATGGTCATTTAACTTCTCCCACATGTGTGGATGCGTTTCCTTAAGATGGATAAGATCGGCCAGTGAGCATGATGGACACAGCCAGCACCCTATCCTATCAAAACCTTTCTCATAGAGTGGATTATATTCCAACTTATTCTTGAATATATATAACCAAACATGCATTGCAGTCCAGTTCTGTATGGGAGCCGCAGCAACCTGATTCCCCACCCAAGGATTCTTCCATACGCTCTCACTTTTTGCCCTGGTGTCTGATTCATATTTCCTCTGGCCTAAAAAAGTGAGACATCCATCTTTGTAATTCTCATCTATTATCTGGGTGATGGGACCAAGCTTGCATACCTTACAGCACCACCTGGCTTCCACACTTGGAGGACCAAAGTGCACAATGGATTCCCAGAAAGCGTTGCCAGATTCAATGGTGCGCACAGGTTTATTATAGATACGGGACACATCTTTCACATTCTGCACAGTTTCGGGAAACTCTATCCCCGTATCGGCAAACAAAAGTTCGAAATCATCCATGCATTCGCTCACCAGATGCAGTACAGCAAGACTATCCTTACCACCGGAGTAGGACACAGTAACAGGTCTGCTTACCGATGCTGCTACATTGCGTATAAAGTTGCGGGAGCGTTCTGTAAAATCTTCCATGTACTGCTCATTTGCAGAAACAACATCATCCCAGGTCTGCCCACCCTCAGGCATACTTAGCACTGCAGGCGCTTCTTTGGCACGCACCTTCACTGCAACACCTTTTCCTTTTTCAAGCATCTTAGCACCGGACATGCGAGCTCTGCCGGTTGCAAGTACTTTCCCATCCCGGGTGAGCACTACCACTTCATCCGTCTCCAAAATATCAGGGTCAGCATCAAAGACCCCTGGCGCGAGCACACTAGCTCCTTCCAGAATGAACTTCTCTGCACCCTTGTCAAGGACTACCCAGCCTTTGAGGGACTTGTGGTCATTGTTATCAAATATGCGTCTTGCACCTGCTATCCTAAGAAGGAGTGTCCACTTGAGAGGCTCAAGTTCAAACCTTAAGTTCCCTATGACCTCACCGTCAGCTATTATTTCTTCCATCCTGTCGTCATAGGGTGATTTGTTCAGTACCACAACACGCTTGTCTAATAAAAGAGGAGCATTGAACTGGGACCTTGAAACTGTGTTCATCAGGTCGATCTCATATCCAAAAGCGGGCCTGATGTCACCGGGTGGTGTTATTGCCACTTTTCCTGCACTTGAACCGCAGGAGCACTTCTTTCCAAGTACGGGTACATTACATGAGGAGCACCAATGAAGGAGCAGTTCACCAAGATAAAGTGGCTTTGACATCGTGCAACGATGTACGGTTTATGATTAAATACTTTTTGGGCATGACGCCTTCAAAAGAATTTTGAGGCAAACGAAGATGCTTTCATTTGACAAGCTTCTGCATGGCTACACTTTTCACACAGCGGACCATCTTTTCTTTCTGGCATAGCTCCTTCTTTGATCTTACGGACCTTTGACAGCACATTGAGCACCTGCCTCCTGTCATCTGAGCGGACACTCATTACCCGGATATGACCCTGCCTTGCATAGATAACAATACCGTTCTTAACTGCAGGAGCGTCTGTCCCCTCCTGTAGCATTGCAAAGGCGGCAAGGTGTATCCGGTCATTGGCCCACATACCCTGGTCAGGAGAGGTGCCTGTTTTAATAATTACGGGAAATCGTACCCCTTCTATGTTCAATATCCCTCCAGGTATACCACTCAGTCCAAGCTTTTCAGAATGGATAAGAGAACCTGGATGGAATGTACCGGGTTGCCGCAAGAGGCCCATATCGATCTCGCTACGCATCAAGGCCGTGAGATTGCTACCTATCGTCCCAAGGCCTGCGCGTAGATTTCCCGCTGCCTCCTCTATAACATTTCCAGGTAGGTCTTCCATTTCCTCTGGATAGATCAACACTATTTCTTCAAGCGTCTTGGATAATAGTACATCCAGTGCGCTGCGGAGACATTCGTCTTTTGCCGTACCCACATTCAACAGCTCATAATAGGACATGGCCATTTCTTTGAGCATCAGATGCTCAGCACGTGAAATAGTAACCGGGTGAACTACTTTCGTATTTTTCTGTGCATAGTATACTTTTCTTGGGCACAGGGTGTACAGGACCAGTTCAGATATATTTACATTGATTTTGTTATTTCTACTAAACATATTTTTATAGAAGATATTGAACATATTATATATAATTTAGTGGTTTAAGCTTTAATGACACATTGCAAACTACATAGTGCAATGTATGAATCGACAATCAACGAAACGTCTTTCGTTAAATATATATGTTAATCTATCATAAGGAAGATGGAGCATGAATGAAGAGGAATCGCGCGGAGTAATACGCCAGCGTCTGGCAGAAAAGATGGCAGGTGAGATTACGCTATCTGAAAAGCCAGGCGAGGCTTTGAAGAAATGGCGCTTGAACTTTGAGATCGCCCAGACCGATCTGTCAGGATATCTGGGAGTATCACCTTCGGTCATCAGCGACTATGAGAGCGGTAGGAGAAAATCCCCTGGCACCCTCATAGTAAGCAGGATAGTGGAGGCTTTACTCGAAATAGACGCACATCGCGGAGGGCAGAAGATCCATGCTTATGAGGGGATGCTTTTTACAGAGCGGACAACAAAGGCCATCTATGCCACCTATGAGTACACTTTTCCTATACAAGTGGCAAAACTAGCAAGTCTCATCGAAGCTGATATAGTGCACAAGGGAGTTGAAAAACCCTTGTACGGATTTACTGTGATAGATAGCAGAAAAGCCATTCTAGAGCTTTCTTCACATGAATTCCAGAAACTATATGGGTGGAGTACCGAGCGTGCGATGGTCTTTACAAAAGTGACCACCGGAAAATCACCGATGGTAGCCATCAGAGTGACGAATCTGAAGCCAGGGGCTGTGGTAATGCATGGTCTGCGTGGAAGTGAGGTGCATGCGATGGCAAAGAAAATGGCTGAAATAGACAGGATCCCCCTGCTTGCAACAACAATGGATATCGATGAAATGGTAGTAGCTTTGAAGAAATACAGCGAATACCATGTAATGGAATGAAAATGGTGAAATAAATGAGCGTAGGGATAGTCTCTTATGGTGCCTATATCCCCCGATATAGGATCAAATTGGATGAGATAGCAAAAGTCTGGGGCGACGATGCTGAAATAATGAAATCTGGACTAATGGTCTTTGAAAAATCATTTCCCGATACCGATGAGGATACAGCTACCATTGCTGTGGAAGCTGCAAGGTCGGCAATTCAGCGAGCAGGCATCAATGCGCAGAGGATAGGGGCTGTATATACTGGTTCTGAGAGCCACCCTTATGCAGTGAAACCCACAAGCACGATAGTTGCTGAAGCGGTGGGTGCCACACCTGTACTGACTGCTGCTGACTTTGAGTTCGCATGTAAAGCAGGTACTGCTGCCATCCAAGCTTGTATGGGCCTCGTTTCATCAGGCATGATAGACCTTGGCCTGGCCATCGGTGCCGATGTTGCCCAGGGAGCACCTGGAGATGCCCTTGAATATACTGCTGCAGCAGGTGGAGTAGCCTGCCTGATAGGTAATAAAGGTTCAGAACTTGTGGCTGTCATTGAGGATACCTATTCATTCACAACAGACACACCTGACTTCTGGAGACGTGAAGGTATGCCATATCCAGAACATGGAGGACGTTTCACTGGGGAACCAGGTTATTTCAAACATGTCACAAACGCCGCAAAAGGCCTCATGGAGAAAATGAACACAAAGCCTGGTGACTATGACTTTGCTGTGTTCCACCAACCAAATGGAAAATTCCCATCCCGTGCTGCTTCAATGCTTGGATTTAGCAAAGAGCAGATAAAACCTGGGCTTGTTGTCACACGGCTTGGTAATACATACTCAGGTTCATGTATGATGGGAATAGCAGCAACACTTGACCAGGCAAAACCAGGAGACCGCATCTTTGCAACTGCATTTGGCTCCGGTGCTGGTGGTGATGCGTTCAGCATAAAGGTCACCGATAAGATAGAAGAGCTTAGGGACAAAGCTCCAAAGGTTGAAGAGTTGCTAGCTGATCCGATATATGCGGATTATGCAAAATACGCAAGACATAAGGGAAAAATAAAGCTGGCTTGAGGTGTGAAGATGAGAGAAGTAGCAATAATCGGTGTGAAGAACACACTTTTCGGGGAACAGTGGGACCGCTCATTCAGAGACCTTGTAGTGGAGGCGGGCGTTGGTGCTGTTGAAGACGCTGGTGTCGAGGGTGAAAAGATAGATTCAATGTTCGTTGGGAACATGAGCGGTGGGCAATTCGTTGAGCAGGAGCACATAGGAGCATTGATAGCTGACTATTCTGGCCTGGCAAAGAACCTGCATATCCCTTCCACTCGAGTGGAGGCTGCATGTGCTTCCGGTGGACTTGCCCTAAGGCAGGCCATATGCGCTGTGGCTTCAGGTATGGATGATATCGTCATTGCTGCGGGGGTTGAGAAGATGACCGACGTTCCATCGCCAAAGGCATCATCGGCCCTTGCTGCTGCAGCGGACAGGGAATGGGAAGGTATCATGGGTGCAACATTCCCAGGACTATATGCCATGATAGCAAAACTGCATATGCATCAATATGGCACTACAAGTGAGCAGCTTGCTGAAGTTGCAGTCAAGAACCATTATAACGGGCAGTTCAACCCAATAGCACAGTATAGGAACACAATAACAGTGGATGCTGTGTTGAACTCCATAATGGTAGCCGATCCTCTGCACATCTTCGATTGTTCCCCTATAACCGATGGTGCATCGGCCCTTATACTGGCACCTGCGGATATCGCACATGAATATACAGATACCCCAATATATGTGAAGGGAACTGGACAGGCAAGCGATACGATCGCACTGCATGACCGCAAGGATATCACAACCCTTTCTGCCTCTGTGGTAGCAGGCAGGCGTGCATATGATATGGCAGGACTGGGACCAAAGGATATTGACCTGGTAGAAGTACATGACTGCTTCACAATTGCAGAGATATGTGCCATTGAGGACCTTGGTTTTGCAAAGAAAGGAGAGGGTGGGAAAGTGACACAACAGGGAGAAACTGCCATCGGTGGCAGGATACCTGTGAACACATCCGGAGGTTTGAAGGCATGTGGACACCCCGTCGGCGCAACCGGAATTAAACAAGCTGTTGAGATAGTGCAGCAGCTTCGTGCTGAGGCAGGCAAGCGTCAGGTGGATGGTGCAGAGGTAGGCATGACCCACAATGTTGGTGGTTCAGGTGCAACAGCTGTGGTACATATATTTTCAAGGAACAGGTGATCATGATGTCAGTGCCCAGGTTTTGGAGAAAGCAGATAGCCAGGTACAATCTGGTTGGTACATATTGTAAGACATGTGATGGGTATTTCTATCCCCCCCGTAATGTATGCCCTGATTGCAGACGTGATGGTAAGATAGAAGAACATAAGTTCAATGGTAAGGGAGAACTGGTGACATATACGCTCATACATACCGCTGCAGAAGGGTTTGAAGGGCAGACCCCCTATGTGCTTGGTATTGTTCAGCTTGAGGAAGGCCCAAGGCTTACCAGTCAGATAGTAGGTGACCCGGCTACGATGCATATCGGCATGAAGGTCAAGCCAGTGTTCAGGAAGCTTGGACAAGATGGCGAACGTGGTATGATATATTACGGCACTAAATTCGTCCCGGCATAACATGATAGAAATAGAGGTAAAGGTCAGTGCCTGCCATAGGCCGGTAAGGGATGCACTTGAGCACATGGGTGCGCGCTTCATAGGTACAGAGAAACAAGCTGATACCTATTACAAGGCCCCACATCGGGATTTTTCAAAGACGGACGAGGCTCTCCGGATACGATGTGTCGATGGTGTATCAGTGATGACATATAAGGGGAAAAAGCTGGATACAGTGTCAAAGACTAGAGAGGAATTTGAAACACCTGTGGAGGGGGATGCTGCCTCAAGCATCCTTCTTGCTTTGGGTTTCAAGAGATCTGGTCATGTCAGTAAGTCCAGGGATATCTATAGTTACAATGATCTGATCATCTGCCTGGATACAGTAGATGGTCTGGGAGAGTTTGTGGAGGTAGAACTTATGGCTGACATTGTAGCAGGGTCCGATATCTCAAGCTTCAGGGAACATATTTTCAACACCTTGGCAAAGCTTGGTATACATGCAAAAGAGTCTATCCGAAGCTCATACCTTGAGATGGTCCTGGAAAAGGAAAAGGCCAGATGAGCTTGTGCTAGCTTAAGGATAATGGATTGCCCGTGCCCACGCACAAGGGTGTGGGCGCAGACCTCGATAGAAGTGAATGGATGCAGGCTCAAAAAGGCAGATCATCTGTCATATGCGTCCTGTTCCAGTTCTGCCCCCAGATTCTTCATAACATCAAAGAATCCAGGATACGATATATCCACCGATCTCACAGTATCAACTGTTGTGTTCCCCGCCACCATGCCGGCAATGGTGAGCGACATTACTATCCTGTGGTCATGCCAGCCATGGACATCGGCGCCATGTAATCCCCCACCTGTTATTGTAAGGCTGTCCCGCTCCTCTTTTACACTTACACCCATTTTTGTGAGCTCCACTGCCATCGCATGTAAGCGGTCCGTTTCCTTGTAGCGCACATGTTCAGCATTGGCTATCACCGTAGTACCTTTGGCACATGCCGCCAGCACTGCTATGGTAGGAACAAGGTCAGGGGTGGCACCTACATCAAATGTCCCAGCATGAAGTTCCTTGCCACCGGTCACAAGTACTGTACCCTTTTCCATATCCCATGAAATATCTGCACCCATCCGCCTGAGTATATCTATGATAGCTGAATCCCCCTGTTTTGAAGGGAACAGGTTTCTGACCAGTACAGAAGTGCCTGTCATTGCTGCAGCTGCAAGGAGATAGGAAGCCGATGAGAAGTCCCCAGGAACAGTATATTCCCTGAGGCCATAGGTCTGACCTGCTGGAATGATGAACTGTGTAGCTCCTTCGTCCTTCAAGATAATTTCCACACCAGCCTGCCGGAGCATTTCCATTGTGACATCGATATAGGGCCTGGACTTCAGGCTGCCCTTTATAGATATCACTGTATCCTTGCTTGCAAGCGGGCATGCCAATAGCATGGCGGAGATGAACTGAGAACTGACAGAACCATCGATGCTTGTATTACCACCTGTGATCTTACCCCGGACCACAAGAGGTGCGCATCCATTGTTGCGCGTGGAGAAAGCTGTTGCACCAAGGGAATTGATCACTTTGAGCAAAGGGTCATTAGGTCGTGTCCTAATGGAACCATCCCCTGTCAATACACTTATGCCTTCTATCAATGCTAAGACCGCTGTCATGAACCTGAGGGTGGTGCCGGAATTCGCAACGTCGATAACATTGTCCGGCACCTGTGGGCTTCCATTGAATCCGCGGACATGGAGCTTGTTTTCCTGCATTGAGATCTTGGCACCAAGGGCCTCACAGGCCCTTATGCTTGCCAGGGTATCAGCTGAAATGAGTGGCATATGGATGATACATTCATCTGATAATGAGGCTATGGTGATCGCCCTGTGGGTATAGCTTTTTGAAGATGGCGCAAAGACCTCACCTTTGATCTTTGAGATGCCGATATGTACTTTCATTTACTCTCCCTCTATGCTTTCAATGAACACGGTCATAATGTCAGAGTCCTGTTTCTGCATATATATTCATGTACCTATCCATTTACTTACTATTAAGCTATGCATAATAAAAGAATATATGCACCATATGAAATAGATTACATCAGATACTCAATATTATTATAATTCATTGAATGAAGAAGGTTCGCTCAAAAACGATCAATAGCCTAATTGTACTTCACACAATATCCACATCAACCGATGTCGTGCAGATGGCATTCACATCACTGTCCAGTAGTGTGAGAAGGACGGTATAGGTGCCAGCCGGGGTAGATGCAAGCTGATTGGAATAGTTAAGACCCTTGGAAACCCTACTGTAGCCAGGAACTGACATGTCTATGGGGAAACGGAACTTACTCACACTCTCACCCGTATCTTTTCTGATCATCTCGCTCATGACTGTATATTTCCTTTCCTCAGGGAATGGATTTGACACTGTGAAATATACGGACATGGTATCTCCGGTAGTGGGAATGCGCTCCTTTTCCGGGTATGAGCTTTGAGCTATGTAGTACCCGTTCCTTTTCCCATCGAAACGCAACAATCCGATATCTGTAGCATTTGAGCGGTTGGTGAAACTGAGGCTACTGTAGGCACTCATACTGCGGTCGGTCATGTATAGACTTCCGCCGGGTGTGACCTTGGGGGCATCTTCCATGATCTCTATTGTGAATGCCATGTTCGAGAACTTGATATTCCCCGACAGTTCCTGATCGAAGACCTCCCAGGGTATCGGGACGGCAATATGTTGTCCCTTCATGCCAAATATGTCCTCAGTGATGGCTCCGCTGGGATCAGTGATATAGATGGATCCATTATCATACCCTACAGCAATGACAGCATGCCCTGATTTTGTAGATCCTGTCCTGTACTGGAAGGCCATAAGGATAGGCTGACCCCGGTCAATACTGTTCTTCACAGCAGCATTGAACCTTTCTCCTTCACCAAAATTGAGGTTATTACCCCATATCCTACGCTTCATACTGAGAGAACTAGCCTCCTTGAACTTAAGTTCCAGGGTCTGGTCCCGGGAGTCATATTGTCCTTTGAAGGTTTCATTGTTGCCAGAACCCATACCCATTGCAAGCATCCATGGTTCAAGGTGTCTGTTGTTATATTCTGACATCATGGATAGACAATAGTAAAGACACCAGCTGGTATCCCCCTGACCATAATATGGAACATTGAGCACTGCTCCTGTCCCTGGTGATATTCCCTCTGGAGTAGGGCTGTAATGGTCAGTGGATGCAACTAATGATGTTGAAAGCAATAATATGACGACAGCTTTCGCTATAGATAGCATTTCACTTCTCCGAATCATTCAATGGACCCCCCGGTCCGCTCATACTCCACTTGCCACCCAGACCTGCCTATTCAGACTTTGGCCTTGTAAAGCAAGATATATCCGCATTGATGTGACAGTTATATAAACATGTCTACGCATATCGATATAATCATACTCATCATTATGACTTATTGCACTTTAAGAAGATGTCCAGAGATGAAGAGAATTACTGGACCTAACACTAAAATACGGCCCACAGGTCAGCGAATGACCGCACCTGTGTAAAAGCCCATTAAAAAAACGCTGTCACGCTGAAGAAGAGTTGATCTGTAACTTAGTAAGAGTTTGTCTGATCAGAATTTCGCTTTATATTCTTATCGCTTTTTTTTAAGTCACTCCATTTTTCACGTTAACTCCTATATACTGCCCGCACCACGGGAAAAACGCGCGCGATTGGCGGCGAGCTGTGGGGTTGGGCTGTAAAAGGGTGCCGCATCTTTCTTTATACATCTAGCGCGCGTTTATTGTTAACTGATTAGGAATGGAGGAAATGTGAGCTAATTAGACGATCTCAGTAACACCAAAAAAAAGAGAGGATAAAACCCCTCTCACATCACCTGCGTGCCATGCGCCAGATACCTGTGATGGTAGCTCCTGCCAAAAACAACAGGATGACGACAGGCAACAGATAACCAGCAAGGACTATCATTCCATTGATAGTGGATATGAAGGCCTTGACCGCATCATTGAATGCATCCTTGATGCCCCAAGAATAGGTCATTTTGCTTTTCTCTGCAAGATTGATAGTAATGGTGGAATATTCTACCCGGTCATTGAGATATGTAAGACGTCCTGTAAGGCTGTCTATCTCCCCTCTGACACGCTCTATCTCCTTCTCAACGCTTAGCACCTGTTCAACGGTAGTGCTCATATTTAGCACCTCACCCAAGCGTTTTTCCTGCCTCTTGAGATTTTCCAGCCGGGCACTGACATCGATAAACTCCTCCGTCACATCCTGACCAGACACACTCTTTGAGGTGACCTCACCCAGGGGATCCACCTCCCCAAGGAAAGAGATATAGGCCCCCTCAGGCACTCTTATTGTAATATAGCCACTCCTCCAGGTACCCGAGTCATAATTATTGGTATATACCGATGAATCGGAAACATAGCCACCTGAGGCTCTTGCAAGGCCCGATATCTGCTCTATGCTTGCAGGCACATCCTTGACATTCATGGACATCCTGACAGTAGTGATGGTCTTGCGGTCAACACTGCTACCAGCCCTCGGCACATCTGCACCTTGTGCCTGTCCTGGATACATTGCCCTGGAATTGACGGGAGATCCCATTTGAACACTTGATTTTACTGAAGAGGAAGAATATGCACCTTCCATCCTAGAATCATATGCATTGCTTACATATACTGCTGTATCACCATCATATTTGCTATCAGCAACTAAGTTCATGGCCACACAACCAAATACAGTAGCAGCAAGTGACATTAAGATCACTGCCACTAGGATATATCTTTTTATCATAATAAACTCCTTTTCTGCTTGAATGAACGAGCCATAACTATAAATAAAATTTCTAAACTTCAAAATGACCTGTAGTTATAGCCCACGCCCACGCCTGGAACACATGCAAAGACCATGATATCACCCAAGTTTGCAGCTATATTCCTTTAAAGTATTGTCCCATATTTCAAAAAAAGGGAGGCATTCCAACTAAATGTTCAAGCACTATCCACGACTTTAACCCGCGAGCATGACCTCACACCACTTGGTCCAAACTGCACAAAACATACCATTAGGCGATACTTTGACCGATGCCTGAAAGATAAGAAAAAGATGGGATCATTGTATCTTCTCATTGCCATGTGACTTTGTTCTTATCCACACATTGTCCAGCATCTCCCTGGCACATGCAGCAAGCGCTAGCATCTCATCCCGAACAAGTGGGGCCACGTCATGCATACTTGAAAGCATCGCATGCTCCCCAATTCCCTGCTGAATGACATAAGGCGTTTTCCTGTCTCCGGTCAGGGCAACAATGGAAGCACTAATTTTCCTGATGTCCTCCTGCTCACCCATCAGACCCCTGAATACCGTGGTCCTCAACTCCAGATCTAAACCACGACCTCTTACAAGTTGCACTGAACGGGATACCTTATCGGTCACATTGGCCGAAAGGACCTGACCTGTGATCCTGGCATATGCCTCTTTGTCATCCAAGGGAGCTTTGATATCAATAAAGACCTTATCCAGCAGTCCCTTATCCATAAGCTCCGAAAGGGCATCAGGATAAAAGCCATTGCTATGTAAGCCCACGAGTAACCCGTGCTTCCTTGCAAGACCTGCCAGATGCATGACCGCATCCTTTTGCATCAGGGCTTCACCTCCCGAAATGACCACACTACTGACAAAGGGTTTTGAGCGCTTTAATGCAAGTTCCAGCACAGACATGTCCGTGAGGTTCTGTTCATGCAGTAATTCATGATTATGACAATATGGGCACCTGAAAGGACAGCCCCTTAAAAAAAAGACGACTGACACACGGCCGTGCCAGTCTACAGTTGATATTGGAACACAAGTTCCATAGTTTACCTTCATCAGATCATATCGCTTGCACTATACCGCATCCTATCAGCAAGTTCCTGCCTCTTTGCGGCATTCCAGCCGTGTACAGCCTGCACATAACCGGTGACCCTTGATAACTGCTCAACATCCGTGGAGCCACAGTTCTCACAACTGTCCTTAAGGCCGGACATGATATGGAAATCATTGAGGCACACGGTCATATCCTTGGTAAATGCAAAGTAGCCTATCTGAGTGTTCCTTGCAATGTTCATGGCAAACTCCTTCAGACCCTTTGCATCTGGTGAGCCTTCACCCATCCATATGTGGCATATATTTCCACCATCCACGATAGGGAAGAACACATGCTCGATGTTTATCCTGTCTATCAGGGATATGTTCGCCCCTGGTGGCACATGGGTACCATTGGTATAGTAGACGGGCAGGTCATGGGTCCTTCTGATATTTGCAAGGGCAGCTTCCTTGTCACCCTTGACAACTTCCAGCACCGCATCCCTGTACTCATCATGCAGCATATCAGACACCGCAAACCTCTGGCAGGTGGTTTCAGCAGGGGTACGTGCAAGTGCTATCTCCATACCGTGTTTGCGGCTGAGCTCCTTACCATACATCTCCATCTCGGTCATTGCCCGGATGGCAAACTTGAAGGCTTCCTTTGTTTCGTGTATCTGGGAACCGACATGGTACTGGACCATTTCATTGATACCAATAACACCTATAGTATATACGAGTGCCTCGATATCAACAGCTACTGCACCCTTTTCTCCAGTCACAGGATCCTTTGGCCTCTGTGTAGCAAAAGGCATCCGATGATTATCGATTATGCTTTCCATCCAATTGCGCTTGGTCTTGAAGAGCTTGATGCTTTGGTCCATCAGGTTGCGAAGGTCTGCAAACAATGCCTCATCATTGCCCTTTGCCCTATATGCAGCCCTGGGACAGTTCAGGGAAACTACCTGCCATGAACCCATAGAGAAGTGTTTCCCATCCTTGAAGAGGAGCTTGTCATCAAAGCTTGCATCTGCATCTGCATTTGCAGAGAACTGATATGCACAGCACTGATAACAAGAGATACCCTCACCTGCGCCTCTGTACTCAGGCAACTGGTTGTCAAAGTATGGAGTACCAAACTTTGCAGCCAGTTCAAAGGTCATCTCATAGAGTTGGTCATAGGTAGGGATGTCTGGATGTGCCCTGTTGAAGAACTCGTCCTCTTCCATGAAATCTGGCTCAATGGATATCTCCGGCTTGGGGAAGTTGAAGGGCTTGCCCCAGTTGTCCCCTTCTATCATGACATCCATCAGGGCCTTGAAAGACAGACGTACCTCACGCTCGAACTCGCTGTATGTACGCTTTGTTGTGCCATTGCTACCATCGTGGACCCTGCCCTTGTACACAGCAGGTTTGTCCTTCCAGAGCTTTGGTACACCCGGTGAGAGCTGTACTGAAGAGAACACGACCTGTCCTCCCCTTGCCACCATCATCTGGGTCATCTCATACACGAACATCTGCATGAGCTGCTTGATCTCAAGATAGCTTTTGCCCTCCATGTAAGGAGAAAGGAATGTAAGGAAATTGTAGAAGCCCTGTCCTCCTGCAAAATTGGTCTGTGCACTTCCCAAGGCCTTCACAGCGTGCAATATAGCAACTTCAGCCTTCATTGCAGGTCCTGCGACACTTGCCTTTGCACCTGAACCATCCGGCATGAGACCGTAGTAGAAGAAATACCTGAGGTCCCAGTCCTGACAGAAGGCGCGGGTACCCAGATACTCTAGATCATGTATATGGATATCACCATTGAGGTGAAGGTCTGCTGTCTTTGTAGGAAGGAGAAGCAGATACTGTTCCTTGGAGATCTTATCAGCCTTCTTCTTATGGGAGGTTTCAGCATTCTCCTGTAGATTGGCATTGTCCTTAGCCTCAAAACCGCTTCCAAGGTCAATTTCACAGGCATCGTAAACTGGAGTACCTACTCTTGTGGAGACGTTCCTCCACTCTGTGTGCCCTCTCTCAAGAAGTATGATATTGACTATCTCCCTTATCAGAGGACCTGAAAGGAACTTAAGGTCAAGGCTCCTTATACGGCGCTCGGCCTCCTTTGCAATATCCTGGGCCTCTTCCTTACCCATGCCAGGTATTCCGTGGAACCTCTCTGAAAGCTTTGTTTCCTTGATTAACTGGTTGATGATGATATTGCGGTCCCAGTCCAGCATATGGCCTGCCGTGGTGCGCACCTTGGGCAATATGGATATTGTCTGCCCGTCAAGGGTCTTCTGTATAGCAAGTGTTTTGCCGGTGTGTATCATATCTATCATTATCTCTTTCTTTTCCCCTGTCTCTGTGGCAACATTCCCATTGTCTGCCTTTTCATTGATAGTAGTGCATATTTCCATTTTCCCACTCCCATTATAAGTTCAGATAAGGCTGCCCAGTGCATCCATGTTCACATCGGGACCTTTGAAAAGGTCCTTATAGGTCAAAAACTCATCGTTTATCTGAAGGACTGGTGCTGTTGTGGTGAACACACCGTTAAACTTGAGTTCAGTGAGTGCTTCCGGGGTTGACATGTCTGCGACCTTGTAGGCGATACCTTTTGATTCAAGTACCTTCTTCAATTGATCGCATTTGGGGCATGTCTTTGTAGTATATATAGTTACATCAGCCATTATCTCTCGTCCCTTTTTTGGAATGCCATTGTTTTCAATATATAAATATGTTTTTATAATTTCTCCCAAGAGGGAGAGCACCATTACCTTTTGAGTAAAAACAGCATCAATCGACTGTGCAAGGTGATGATGCCCTTTTACCATGAGGTAAATTATAGAATGTATTCCTGCTTAATAATGCTTTTTTAAACTCTATTTGGTCACAAAATAGGCTCCATTTTTATCCTAGTTGATATTATATAATCCAAAATATACACCATATATGATAACATGTTTGTTTCATATTTGTTATCAATACTGGTTTCAGGCATATTTTTTGGTGACCTCGTCCCACCATTCAGAGCTTGTCCAATCAGAATATCGCTTTATATCCTTATCGCTTTTTTTAAGCATACTCCATTTTTCACGTTATATTCCTATAAACAGCCCGCACCCCGGGAAAAACGCGCGCGACTGGCAGCGGGTCGGGGGTTGGACTGTAAAAAGGTGCCGCAGTTATTGTTAATTGATCATCTGATCAGAAATGAAGGAAATATGAATTGATCACAATCTCATTCAATATTACAATCTAACAAAAGCAAATATCCTATCCACCCCTATCATCTAGCAAAACTTGTATATTGAGAACCCCTTATAGAGAATTATCTGCAAACCAGAGGTGTACAAAATAAATTCCAGGATATCAACAGGTAGCCAGCCCATAGACGATCTACTGGAAGGTGGCATCGAAACAGGCATTGTGACACAGGTATTTGGAGAGGCTGGAAGTGGTAAGACAAACCTGTGCATGCAATTGGCCGTGGAATGTGTAAAGAGTGGAAAAAAAGCGATATTCATTGACACCGAAGCTATCTCTCCCCAAAGGTTCAGACAGATAGCTGGAGAGAACGCAAAGGACATTGCAAGAGATATCATAATATTTGAACCCTCGAACTTTGAAGAGCAGTACGCAGCCATCAGGGAAACAGAAAAGCTCATCTCTGATAGGATAGGACTGATAATCGTGGATTCAGCAACTGCATTCTACCGTTTTGAACTTGACAATGACGAATCCGGGATCCGATCAAGAAGAGAACTGGCAAACCAGATAGGCTTCCTTCATGGAGTTGCACGTAAGTATAAACTACCGGTCCTTATCACCAATCAGGTCTACAGCGACATTGCAACAGGCAAGCTCCGGCCAATTGGTGGCAGTAGCATAGAGCATATTTCCAAGACCATCATCCAGTTCGAAAAGACAGGAGAGGGCACAAGACGTGCAAAACTATGGAAGCATCGCTCACTGCCAGAAGGCAGGACATGTGATTTCACAATAACTGGCGAGGGTCTGAGATAGTCCACAGACCGACCGCTTCCCCTTTACCTGGCTCACTTTCTTGCTATTGTTATGAATCCCGTATGCCCGACCCTCGTTGTCGAAGGACGTGTACCCCTTTCAGAGAATGAGATCTCACGCTCGGTGAATTCTATGGTCATCACATCATAGAATTGTGCATCTGCTATGGCTTCACGGATGCCTTTGGTCTGCTCGAAGAAGGGAGAGTAGCTCACAAGGAAACCACCCGGATATAATACATCCCTCACGTGAGGAATGACCTCCTTTGCGTCCTGGGTATCCAAGGTGACAATATCAAAGCGCTCTTCAAGGCTACATATCTCCTCTGTGATGTTCCCACAGCGGACCTCTACATTATCCAGACCGGCACTTAGGATGTTCTGCCTGGCCAATTGCGCAAACTCTTCCCTTATCTCATAGCTTAGTACACGCTTTGCAATTGAACCCATATACATAGCAAGCACACCTGAACCTGTACCAGCATCCAAGACCGTGTCATGTTTATTGAGGCCGGTATATGCGATAATGGCACCGATGTCCTTTGGTATCATTGGCGCCCCAGAACGCTTTGCATGGTTGAAGAAATCGGGCATGCGTGGACGCTGTATGGTGAATTCCTGACCCTTATGGGAGACAATGGTATCCCCGGGTACTTTATCAAAGAGACCTGACAGGTCGATCTTTCCAAAATCGGTATGGAACTCATCTGCTGCAACGGTCACAATAAACTCCCTTACCTTTCCACGGTGGGATGTTTTAAGCATTATCAGTTCGCCTGCTTTCATTATGTCACTCTTTCATTATTTTGCTCTTTTATCTTTTGGCACATACCTGCTGACAGGAATGGTCACAATATCCCGGGGAATTGAATGTTTGTTCATTACCAGATATGCCCGTATCTCCTCAAATTCGGTCTTGTAGGAGTCAGCAAGCTTCCTTGCATACTCAACACCACCCCATGTGAGCACATATTCATAACTCTGCCGGAACCTCCCTCCCTTTTCATAATACCTGAGGTCCTCATCAACAATACCCATGGCTACCAGTATCTGTATGTCCTCAAAGAGCCTATCACTGTAAGGGAATCCATAGCGTTCATGGAAAGAATAATCGAGGAGGTGGCGAAGCCTTGTGGAACTATGTAAGGTCCTGATAGTACGGTAGAGCCAAGTGATATGTCTTAGCCTTGGTATGGATACAAATTCACCTTCCATCTTTTCAAAAAGCGTGTATACTCCATAAAAGAGGAGGAGCACCCCTTCAATAGGAAGATAATGTTCAGTACGTATATAATGAAGCAGTTTTGGAGACATGCCATCCACCGCTTCCCTGAGCTTTATTGCTACCCGGTCAGTATCCATATCCCCCATTGACAAGGGGTGTGCAAACATAGTAAGTGAAAGTTGTCTGGATATTGCCCGCACAAGACCATTGGCAAGTGCAGATTCATCATAGAAGAAGGCATCCTCATCCCCAAGGGATATCCGCATACTTTTGGGCACCCCCGAAGCAACGCTCAGGTCTGCAAGCACCCCATCCATTTCCTTTGTCAGCAGTGCCTCGAACTTCTTTGCTGCTACCCCATGCCTGGCAATGGTGGACAATGCCATCCGGGCAGAGGGGGCTAATGTCTTCTGGCTGAGCCTTGCCACTGGCACATAGATGGTACCATCGCGTATATCAGACAAGAGTTGTAAAGAGAATGGAGAGCCATGGGCGCTGATAAAGCCTAGCATGTCACTATCATTATAGGTCCTGAAAAAAAGCAAGACCTCTTCCCTTAATTTCTCTTGGCCTAGCTTCTTTGAGTAAGCGGCAAGTGCATCCTCAAGGGCACGCAAGAGCATTGCCCGTACTGCCTGTGTCTTTGGATTATGGATGATTGCAGTATAATGGTGTGTCCTGGAGATCAATAGCGATTCGGCCGCAGTGAGTGCCATGTCTTCCCCATAGCCCATACTTTCAGGGATACCCAGCACAACATTATCATTTTTAATGACCAGACTGTGCACGATCTGATCAACATCCACCAACCCGAAGGAAACACCTGTATGGTAGGAATCGCGCAATAGAAAATCAATGCGGTCGGCATCTACATCCCCGGCGATGACCTGTGCAAGATATGGTTTCCCTATGGATGTATCGCCTGTTGCAATTTTAGCTATTTCATCAAAGAAGATGTAAGGGTCTGTACCAAACTCATTTTCCACATAGCGGGCAATATGCCCATATTCAGGTAGAATGTGAGCTATAGTATCCTTGGTGAAGGTCTCGTGTTTGATAAAGCATGTACCACCTATTTCAGGCTGTAGGGCAGGGTCCCTTTTTAGAACACCTTCGACCACATGGGAGAATGCAGGATGCCCCAGGTCATGCAAAAGTCCGGCCACCCTGACCTTACGTATATCCTCAGGTTCAAGGTCCAGGGACTTAGCTATGACCGATGCCATGTGCATTGTCCCGATACTATGTTCAAGGCGGGTATGCTTTGCTCCGGGATAGACAGTGTCCACCAATCCAAGTTGCTGGATGTTCCTAAGCCTTTGGACCTGCTTTGTATTGATGAGCATCTGCTCAAAACCGTCTATGGTGATAGCCTTATGCACCGGATCATGGACCATCAAGGGTTTTTGCATGCTGAACAGTATCCTATTGTGATTATTAATAGTTTTAGCCAAATGACCAAGATACTCTGGAGATCGTCTAATTAGCTCATATTTCCTCATTTCTGCAGATGAACAGTTAACAATAAACGCGGCTGCAACTTTCTAACGAAGAGTGCGGCACAATTTTGCAGTCCAACCCCGGCTCCCCGCCAGTCGCGCGCGTTTTTTCCGAGTCACGGACAGAATATAGGAATATAACGTGAAAAATGGAGTATACTAAAAAAGTTTGCAATTCCCTGAAGATAGAGGATATCCGATGAACAAAGTACTTTTCCATACATTGACCTTACATATTTATCCCAGGGTAGCATCTATTCAAGAAGATATTATGAGGACAATAGACTGGAACGATGCATCAGGTTCAATTACAATGATAGACCAGACCCTTCTTCCCGAGGAGCTCAAGGTCATTGAATGTGCCACCCTTAGCTCTTTATGTGAAGCCATCAGGTCATTGAGGATAAGGGGAGCACCGGCCCTTGGCGCTGCAGGGGGATTTGGTATTGCATTGGCAGCCCGCCTGAGCAGTGCTACTTCCATGGAGGTACTGTCAAGGGATATGGATGCTGCCGCAAGGACCATTAAGGCAACTCGACCCACTGCAGTTAACCTTGCCTGGGGAGTTGACAGGGTCATCAATGCACTGGCAGATGCCTATGATGTTCAGGGCATGCGCAGTATTGCCTTAACCGAGGCTAAAAGCATAGCAGATGAAGATGTAGCAACAAATAAGAAGCTCGGGAGCTATGGAGAGAAACTGCTGAAGGATGGCGACACCGTTCTGACGATATGCAATGCCGGGCGGATGGCGTGTGTTGATTGGGGTACAGCCCTTGGAGTGGTGCGCTCGGCGGTAGCTTCTGGAAAGAAGATAAACGTTATTGCCTGTGAGACCCGACCCCTGAACCAGGGTAGCAGGATAAGCACATGGGAATTGATGCAGGATGGTATCCCGGTAACACTTATCACCGACTCTATGGCAGGCCATGTCATGAGAAAGGGGCTGGTGGACAAGGTCATTGTCGGAGCGGACAGGATAACAGGGGATGTGGTATTCAATAAGATAGGGACCTATACCCTTTCTGTACTGGCAAAGGAGCATGATATCCCCTTCTATGTAGCAGCACCGGTCTCCACTTTCGACCCAGAGGGATGGGAGGATACTGTGACCATTGAGATGAGGGATGGGGATGAGCTAAGGTTATGCAGGGGAGTCAGGACCGCTCCAGCGGATGTAAATGTATATAACCCCGCCTTTGACGCAACCCCAATGGAGAACATAAGCGGCCTCATCACAGAGAATGGTGTGTTCTATCCTCCAATTCTGCTGGAAGAGGTCTTTTTGTAAGGCACAGGCTTTTAAACTATCAAGCCATTCAATAAAAGCAAGTAGAATTAGGATATTCCATTCATTTATGCAGTTATATGAATTTCAGCGGAGATTTAACCGATGTCAAAAAAGAAATCAAGTGGAAATGGGCTGATGTCATCAGCAGGTCTCATGCGCTATTATGAGGCAGATAAAAAAGCAGTACAGATAGATCCTAAATTTGTGATGGTAGCAGGTGTGCTCATCGGTCTTTTGATAATAGTACTTGATGCCACATACGGCATATGGCCCCTTCGTTGAAGGGCATTCCTTTATTTTTTTGCATTAAGACGCGTACAACAGCGGTGGCTGTACCACGTTAACGAAAAACCGACCAGAGCATGTAGTAGTGAGCTATCACTATAGATATATAATAATAAGCATGCGCCGTCTGCTTATATGACACTATACAGAATCTTTATATCACAATGTACCTTATAGTGCCAGAAGCGTATTGATCAGAAGGTGGTTTGACTATGAGACTCGTGATGAAATTTGGCGGTACTTCGGTTGCCAACGGTGAAAAGATACGACATGTTGCAAAGCTCTTGAACGGATATCACTTGGATGGGAATGAAGTGATAGCAGTGACCTCTGCTCTCAGTGGGGTCACCGATGGATTACTTACCACGGCAAATGGAGTCTCGATCAATGGAAAAGTTGCACAGGTTGAGGAATTCATAGCTGATATCAGAAAGATACATTATGATGCTATCAATGAGGCCATTGACCTTGAAGCTCTTCGAGTGGAGTGCAGGGAAGTTATAGATGAACGTCTGGATGAACTTGAAAAGGCACTCTTTGGCATATGCTATCTGGGAGAGTTGACCCCGCGATCCGTAGATTACATCTCCTCATATGGTGAGCGCCTTGCTGCGCCAATTGTAAGTTGCTCTTTGCGTTCACTGGGCGCAAGCTCATCATCATTCACAGGCGGCGAGGCAGGTGTCGTCACCGATTCCAATTATGGTGATGCAAAACCACTAGAGGATAGCTACACTTTGATCAAGGAAAAACTAGGTCCTCTACTGGCTGATTCCATCCCTGTCGTCACTGGATTCATTGCGAGGAACAAACAGGATGTCATCACAACTTTGGGACGTAGTGGTTCCGATTTCTCGGCCTCCATCCTCGGCGCTGCAGTGAGTGCAGACGAGATATGGCTCTGGAAGGAAGTTGACGGAATAATGACGACCGATCCTAAGATAGTCCCTGAGGCGCAGACCATTCCCCTGATATCCTATATCGAAGCAATGGAGCTTTCATATTTCGGTGCCAAGGTCCTGCATCCCCGTACCATTGAACCGGCCATAAGGCATAAGATACCGGTGCGTGTAAAAAATACATTCGACCCGGACTTCGAGGGTACACTGATAATTGCAGACCAGAAACAAAAAGTGGATGTCGTCAAAGCTGTGACACTCATCAAGAAAGTTGCACTGATAAACATATCAGGTGCAGGTATGATGGGCACAATTGGTACAGCAGCAAGGGTTTTTTCCGCGTTGGCCAATGAGGGCGTCAATATCATAATGATAAGCCAGGGTTCTTCTGAAGCGAACATGACCCTTATAGTGAACGAGGACCATCTGGAAATGGCTGTGGCGGCCATTAAGTTCGAATTCAGTAACAACGTGGTCGGAGATATAACATTTGACAGGGACGTGTGCGTTGTTGCAGTGGTAGGAGCAGGTATGGACGGCATACCGGGCGTTGCAGGCAAGGTATTCAATGCCCTTGGAAAAGCAGCTATCAATATTATCATGATAAGTCAGGGTTCATCCCAGCATAATATCTCATTTGTAGTGAATTCGAACGATGCTATAGAAGCTGTAAGGGTATTGCACAAGGAATTCGGACTGGAACGGAAGAACAGGGATCAATGATGAGCAAGGAACTTACATACGCAGGCTCTGGAGTGGACATAGAAGCCGAAGAGAGGACCATCAAGGCACTCACAAAGGGTATGACCTACAAGCGCACCGGCCTTGGAGCACCCCTTACAGACATAGGCCATTATGCTGGGCTTATCGATTTCGGAGAATACGCCCTTGCCCTTGCCACAGATGGAGTAGGGTCAAAGGTACTAATAGCCAATGAGATGAAACGCTGGAATACAGTAGGTATTGACTGTATAGCAATGAATGTGAATGACCTGCTGGCAATTGGTGCTGAACCCATATCATTTGTGGACTACCTTGCCCTTGAGAAACATGATGAGGTCTTTGCCGCACAGATAGGAGAAGGACTCAAGGCCGGAGCAGAGTTTAGCCGCATGTCCATTGCAGGCGGGGAGACCGCTACATTGCCGGACATAGTCAAGGGATTTGATCTTGCAGGAACTTGCCTTGGTATGGTCAGGAAAGAGAACATGATCACAGGAGAAAAGGTCGGCATCGGGGATGTGATCGTAGGGGTACCGAGCGCTGGGGTCCACAGTAATGGATATTCCCTTGTAAGAAAGATAATAGAACGATCCGGATATTCATACCATGACCCGTTCCCATGTGACCCATCGACCACCATAGGGGATGAACTGCTCGTACCCACGCGCATATATATGGAGATACTTGATGTCATAAAGGAATGCAATGTCCATGGACTTGCCCATATCACGGGCAGTGGACTTTTGAAACTGAAACGCGTGACAAAACTTGGTTTCGACTTCTATGACCCTCTGGAGCCACAAGATATATTCAAGTTCCTGCAGAAAGAAGGAAATGTGGATGCACTGGAGATGTACAGGACCTTCAATATGGGCATGGGCTTTGTGATAATCCTTCCAGAGGACCAGGCACAAAAGGCTGTCGACATCACCGGGGGCAAAGTGGTCGGCAGGATAGTGGAAAAGGGTATAAAGGTTTCAGGCCTTGTTATTGCTTAATATATAATAAGGAAGTGAATGAAATGGCCTGTATCAGTAGTCTGCCCTATGAAATACTCCTTAGTGGAGGAACGCCTGCCCAGTGTGAGAAGATCATAAGGGAAAGATCGGATGACGTATACCGTGTGGGTGGAGGATATACCATCCGAGGAGTGATGCTTCGGGGCGACGATATACCCATTGGCACAAAAGGTGATGAGCTCTTTTTTCAATATGTGAAACCCTGCTATGGTCTTTTTGTCCTCAGGTTGCCAGATGCTAGCGATGAGGTAAAGAAATTGCAGGCACTGTTTGCTAAGAAGTGAGCAATGCTCACATCTTCGTACTTTTTGAGACCTGAAGTATCCATCTAAGGAATTCCACCGATGGATATTCATGTATGCTTGTCACAATGATCTTTCCAGCACCAAGGTCCTTGCTGACCATAAGTGCCCTACCCTGGGCATCTGTGAGCAGGACCTTTCCTTCCCGGGCATCAAAGTAACCATCGCATTCAACCTGGTCTTTGTCCTCAACAATGCAACTGGTCCCATCGCATGACCTGCATACCTGTGCAGACATTTGTTGCTGTGTATATGTAAGGTCGATGGGGAGCCAGTCAAAGGTGTGACCGCTGACCATGGGTCCGAATACAAGTACTGTCCCACCATTTCGTACAAACTTCTCTATATGGGCCTTATTCTTCCTTAATCCACCCAAGGACCCTGTATATGATGCTTCTGCAAAGCCTGTGGGAACGATCATGCACTTGCATGCTGGCAGGAAGGGGACACCAATGGTCTCTGCAGCTATGCGCTGACATTTGATCCCATGTTCAGTAAAGAGCTTCTCAAACAGCAGGCCTTTGTCCCATATCAACATCACGTCTGTCATATGCTGAGTTAATTACTTGCTCATTTAATGCTTTTCCGCATGAGCGAAAGTTCAATGTGGTGGAGAGGTCTACCCAACGTTTGATAGTATTTATTTTGTTGAACTGCCCCTCTCTTTTTTGGCTTCATTCAAGTTCACCTTCTATACCTTATCTTTCAGGCATCTGTCAAAGTATCACCTAATGGTATGTTTTGTCAGTTTGGACCAAGTGGAGGGCGGTCATGCGCGCGCGTGAAGGTCGTGGCAGCGATTGAACATTTAGTTGGAATGCTGTGCGTTTTTTAAAATAAGAGATGATGCCGCACACGTCTGCCAAACTATTTTGTCCCACGCCTCTATGTGCAACAATTCGTTGACGGCCAGCGTGTGCTCGCGCGCGTTTGGACCGAGGCCTCGTCCCTAATGGAAAACCTACGGTTGGATGGTTGCGAATGTGCAAAAAAAGAAAAAAGGAAGCTGGATTTAAACCAGCTTGAAGATGGGGTGGTTGGGGTCCTTGATCTCGATACCAAGTTCCTTTGCTGTCTCAGCCAGCATGATGTCCACCATTGCTGCTGCTGGGTATACCTTGTCGGTATTTTCGATAGGTCCAAACAACAGATAGTTGGAACCAAGTGTCTGTGGCACAAGGTTAGTACCTATGTCAGAAGGCATGTAGATAGCTTGCTTTTCTTCCTTTGTTGCAAACTGCTTCTTGTATCCCTTCATCCAGTCCCATGCGGATGCGATGTTGTGGTATCCTCCACCAACTGGGAGACCAAAGTGTCCCTTGATGGCAATGACCGACCTCATGGATGCTCCTGCGCCTGCTCCCAATGGGGTTGCAGCTACATCGATGAGTGGCCTGGTGATACCGCACTCCTTTGCAATCTCGATCATACCCTTGCTCTGTCCAGTACCACCGGTCTCAAGGATGTCGAGCTTTCCTTTTACACTGGGATCTGTTGCATTGAATGCAAGCACTATGGAGCTGGTAATGTCACTGTCTGCAATGGCTGCCATCTCATCTGCGTGTACACTGGCATTGATGGAGTTGTAGATAGCACGGTCAGCAACACCGATCTCGGTCACATACTCTGCAGCTGCTGCACGAACGTCGCCTGCTGATGAGTCAATGAGGAAAGGTGCCTTGTCCTCTACTTTTACGAACCAGTCTATGTACCTCTTGATAGCTTCAGGGGTCTCTCCCACTATCTGGTTGACACAGGGGTTACCGGTGACCTGGCTCATGTCCTTAAGACTCTGCCAGAGCTTGTTTGCTGCTTCAACATCGAAGATACCTTTATCTTCATCAGTCACGATCTTGTGTCTGTTATAGAACATGGTTCCTACAAGTACTGTAGGATACTCGCCGGGCTGTCCACCAAACTTGACGCCTCCGACCTCGAATACTTCTTGTTTCTTGTCATATTTGAACATATGAATACCTCACTTTTAGATCTTGATCCCCAGACTTAACAGGTAGGGCGCTAGGAACAGGACATATACCAGGAATATAAGTATCCCAGCAACTGCTCCGTACACTATGCCTATGTCTCTGCCTACTTTCTTACCAATACGCTGCGCGATTTCACTGTTTACGAATTCGATCTTCTCATCTATCTTGTTGAGCCTTTCGATGACAGCATTGAAATCTGCAGGGTCAACAACAACGCTTGGTATCTTACTACTTGCATTGCTCATTTACAGTGACCCCCATACCATTATTGGAATTACGACAGCTACTATCAGTATAAAGAAAAAGCCGGCGAGAATACCAGTTACTCCGGTTGCGGCAACTCCTGAATCCAGTTTTTGGTTCCTGGCTATGAGCTGTGCCCTGTAGCGGATATCCTCTACAGTTGCTTCAATGTATCCCATCTGTGGGTTAAGGATCGTCGGGACACCTTTTCCATATTCTTCTTCTGCCATATCAATTACCTCCGAACAGCAACAGACCAAGCAGTGTCAGTGTGATGACCAAACCTATCATGATACCTTCCACTTTACCTGCATGTACACCAGAGTGGAACTTGTTCAGGGTACCAATGGCTGCCATTTCTCTGTTGACATCCAGTATCCTGCTTCTGATGGTTGCCACTTCTGCAGCCATGGGTTTTATGCCACCTGCTTCGTCCTCTTCATCTCCTCCGCCTTCACCTACCTCGATAACAAGTGGGTCTGCATCAAAGGCACCTGGGTCCTTTGCGGCGTACTCCTTGATCTTGGCAACTATGGCGTTCATATCTTCAGTACCAAGGAAGTCTATACACTCGACCTGCTCTTGGAACCTCTTGATGGCAGCATCGGTAAGGTTCTCTATATAGGGAATGGCACCGGTTGCACCGACTATCCTGTTATCCTTAACACCGCCCTTGTGCAATGCAATACATGCCTGACCAGTGACGTGTCCTTTGACCTCAGATCCTGTAACGATCAAGTATCGTATATTAGGATTTGAGATGATGTGTGCAACTACCTTCTCTATACCAAGGTTCTCAGTCTTACACGGACCGGTTACGGCTGCACCGGCATCCAGTTGCGGACCGGAAGGAAGGTGCGAACCACAAGTAATCACTGCAACACAGTTCTTGATATTACCGACATCATACTCACCCTTAAGAATTGGCCAGTCGGGTGCTGCTTCACGTTTTGTAGCCATATTAGATTCCTCCAATTGCGCTTAGCACGATCAACAGTAATCCGGAAACCCCAAGCCCTATGACCATACCATAGAAGACGTTTGTGTAGAATCCAGCCTGCATGGAGGTCTTCTCACGTCCTGGGAATGAGTTCAACAGTGGCCTGTCTGGTGCAAGGGAATTGACCAGATCGTCTGCTATCTTCTCGAGCTCACCTATCTGTACCATGACAGGTTCCATAGAATACTCTATGACGTCCTCTCTCTCTGCTGCAAGCAGAGATGTAAGGGGGTCCAGTACAAGATGAGCCTCTGGTACTACACGAATTGTGCTCATTCCAGTTCCTCCTTTGTTGGCAACATCCCTGCACCAACTATCTTATATGCATCCCTCTTGACGAGGCGATAGTATTCACTGAAGGCAAGGTACCATATGGCCAATCCTACCAGAATTGTGATAGTGCCTGTTGCATATGGTGTGATAGTTGCAACAATTCCGGAGAGTACCATTGCAATTGCGCCTTTTTCCACAGCACACATCAAAGTGCGGTCCAGTTTCTCATCAGGTCCCAGGTTCGCATTGAACGGGTGCAGTATAGCAAGGCCACCTGCCATGTAGATCAATGCAATATATCCACTCTTCATGATACCATTAGCAACACCTGGTACAAGTATACCATCGATGGTCTGGTTGAAGAACATGAAAGTACCTATCATGGACACGCTCATCCCTATAATGGTAATAGCGCCTGCCATTGATATCTCCGCCATGGACTGTACCATGACCGGGATGTTCATCTTAATGACAGAGTTTGACAGATATCCAACCACAAGACCAATTATACCTGCAGATATGATAGAGATTATTGGCCCTGCTATCCCGCCTTCACCGACGGCCAAGCCGAATGTGATGGCTATTACACCGATACCAAGAGCTAACATACCAATGGATGGTACACCCGTACCCAGACCATAGCTTGCAACCCTTCTTACCGCTGCAGCACCCCAAACGATACCACAAATGGCACCGATACCGCCCAGGAATGCAAAGTTTGGCCCAAACATCTTCACCAGGAAATCGGCTGCATAGATGAATAAAAGACCTCCGATCAATCCAAAAGCAATGATATTGTTATGGGGAATGTTTGCCGGAGCTCCTCCTCCTCCTCCACCTGCTGACATCTTACATACCTCCAACAGCCACTACACCCAGAACAGCTGCTAGGAATGTTGTAACAAAGGATACCAGCACTGCTCTTGGGTATTTCTTGAACTTCGGGTCGTGTACTCCCTCAATGGTTCCCCCTATGTTATAGGAAGGGATGACCGCATTGACAAAGAGCAGACCGATGGCGAACATACTTACGACCCCAACGAAATCATTCTTAGGCATACCGTTATCGATGTTGAGCAAGTAGAAGTAGATAATGGACCCACCCATTCCACCAAGCCCAGCACCAATGACTCCACTGATAAAGGATATTGTAGGAATACCGTGTCCTTCTGTACCCTGTGATACATACAGGTCCTGCCTGTCCTTGGTGATCGGGTCGTATTTTACTTTTGCTGATGCTGCCGGACACCCTACACCATATACGTAGAGCCACTGTCCAACCAGCATTGTTACTGAGAGCATGATCATGGCACCGACGACCCCTGACGCAAGGATAAGTCCCAGGTCATTGGTCATGTTCATCATGGACCCTGCTGTAACAAGTCCTGTAAGTCCTGCACCTGCTGCAAGCTGCACAGTACCTGTACCTACACCCGTTGCCTGTGCCATTGCCGCAGGAGCTCCTCCTACTGGAATTAAGTGCACAGCAAAGGAGATAAGTGCGCCGCCGATAGCTATCATAAGAATATTGGTAATATCGGCTGATATGATTCCTACTACGTCTATCAAGATGACACCTCTGCTTCTTCATCCTTCTTATATGGTCCAAAGGCCTTGCGGGCATCCCATTCGATCTTCCTGTTCCATATGATGATCAATACGACTATTATGGTACCTGCGATGATGGATTCCCACCCTAGACTGTCGCTGAGCGAGGGGTCGAACACTGTGGTGATCCATCCACTGAGGAATACCACCATACCGAATGCGATACCTGTTACAGGTCCACCGAACTTGGCACAGAACCAGGAGTTATCGATACTGTTCCTGATACCACACTCTGCCTTTCTTACGATCTTACCTGAGTTAGCAGCATTGAGACCTGAACCGAACTCCACGTTCTGGAACTCACGTTCTGCACCATAGTGAACATCACCAGTGGAAGAACCGATAGAGCCCACTGTGATACCCCAGATGAATGCCAGCAATGGCAAGGGGAATGGGTGGTTCATGGCAAATATCATCAAATATGACACTACTAGTATACAGAAAGTCGTAATGAAAGCATAGCCCATGATGACAGGGGTATGAGATGCGATCAGGTCAAGATATATTGGTTGTTTGAAACGTTTTTGACTTGCAGATCTGCCAAAATATGCTGTGACTGAATAAGTACCATGCACGGCTGCCGCGATTATAGATCCAATGGTCAATGCCAGGATGGCCGATGCACCGTTGCTCATCAGAACAGTGGCAACAGTTCCACCTATTGCACACATGAGTGCGTTGGATGGTGGTTCACCAGAGATTGCTTTGTTATAGATCCTGTGTGGATACATCATCTGGGGCGCTAATTGCACCTGTGAGTTGGGGTTGCTCTGGGACCCTACATCCGATTCGAGGTCCTCAGAGGCGCCAGCAATAGTTGCCGCAGCCCCTATCAGTGCCATTATGCCCATGCTTGTGAGCGGTTCCATTCACATTTCCTCCTTTTTCATTATTTAACCTTAAAGTAAATATTACCTTAGAGTATATCGCACCAGAGATGCTGTCAAATGTGCAGTATCCCTTATCATCGCTGATATGGCGTGAACTAACGTCAGGTGGATTGCATTATCTTGAGCTCCTTATTAAATGTTTCGAATGGAACCTGTAAAAATGCCTCAGCATCATCTAAAAAAGTGTATATGAGGGGTTAAAATAAATATACTTACACACTGATACACGTTTTTGTCCTTTATTCGCGACGATCTAGGAAAAGTATATATAGGTCAGGTCGCGGCATTTTACCACTACCCCGGGAAAAATCCAAATAGCACCTATTGCAAAGCAAGCGGGAATTGATAGATGCGATTTCTGCCGTACCTGGAACAAGCCTTGCAAAAAGGAAAGATGAAGGAATATCAAGGTCTGTTGATGCTTTTCCTAATTGCTCCACAATATGGGACTCGAATATCTCCAGGTCATCCACCTGCAGACCACGGGTATTGAAGGTAACACCACAGCAACCGCAAGGCAAAGAAAAGACATCTGCCTCGATTATAAGGATAGGCTTTGCAAGTATCCCTCTCAATTTGTTCTCAAGCATCGTGCGACATTTAGATAATCTCTCTGTAAGTATCATGCATCATTCCTCCCCTATATGGGCCATACCACCGGAGCACAGGCCTACTACCTTTTCTGCAAGCCGTTTACAATAACCGCACTTGGTGCACACCTTATCACAACGCTTCCACTGTTCAATAGCGCCATCTAACTCTTTATTTGGTATATTGAAAAGGTCCCTCAGGTCCCTGGGGCAATCCAGCAGGTCCATAAGATTCCCATCGTAGTGCCTCTCCGAATATGCCTGGACATTGTTCAGGATCCAGTTAGGAAAGTGGGTCCTACCACCTATCTTGAACATATCCGTGATATGCTCATACTCCTTCAGGTCCTCAGGCCTTATCCAAGGAGACTTTATGAGCTGCTGTATATCATTTATCCTTATGGATAGACACTTATAATAATAATAGTCGTCAAGTACGTTCAGCTTTGGCCCCGGTCCATTGGCATGAGAGAAAAAATTGAAATGGGCATACCTGAAAGGACATTGATAAAGGCAACCCTCGTTCACCAGCAATTTGATCTTACATGACATCGAATCCCGAATAGCCTCAAGCTTTGCAAGGTCCCTATTGATAACTGGGTCAATGACAATGGTATCAGCCCCAAGGTCCTCGTAGAACATCGCTTTTTGGGGCGAGTCCACAAAAGAAAGAACGGAGACGACTACTTCCATATCATACTCCCTGGCAAGCATCTCAACATAATAAGGCTCAGCAACCGTAATAGAATCGATACCTATCTTGTTGAGCTGATCAAAATACCAGTTCGTCTTATTGAAACCCTGGGGTGTGAGGTGTTGCCCCCCCATACACGAACTGTTGAGGACTATCTCCATCTTGACGCCCCTATCATGTGCATATTCAGTCTGCTCCTTAATCTCCTCAAGACCGGGTGCGCTAAGGTTTGTCCTCCCGGTGCCTACATAATCAGGAGTTCCGGCCATATACACTGCATAGATGCCTTTTGGATGTGCCAGCAGATCACACAGTCCTTCCATATGTCCAACATGTGGTACGTAAAGTTTCATTGCTTGCTGGTAAACCTTAATTTACATAAGTATTGTGGTTTGAAGCTAAAGTATATCAGGTTTCAAGTATCATGATATAGATATGATACTGGGTGCTTCATATTTTTCAGGTGATATATCAGGGCTAGCCGCAGAAGTAGACTCAATAGAGCTCTATATCCCTAGAATGGGACTGTATACAGCAGGCACTCTCAGAAAAGACATCATTGATGAGCTCATTGACAAACTATCGACCTTTGACCTGCTAAGCTCCATACATGCTCCATACTACACATTATCCCCAAACTATCCACAGGATATCCTTGTGGACACATCGAACATGAACAGCACCTCCTTCAGGATCTTAACAGAATCCATAGAACTTGCCAGTGTGCTCGACTCCCGTGCGGTGGTAGTGCACCCCGGAAGCTTCACTGATGAACGTGAGCATGCCTATTCCTCAATGGTGAAAAACCTCATAGCACTTGCTCAGATAGCAGAGGATAACAATGTGATGCTGGGCCTTGAGAACAAAGAAGCCACAGGTAAGGGTAATCTGTGCACAAGCGCTGAGGAAATAATACGGGCTGTCGAAGATGTCAATTCAGATAATCTGGGGATGACATTTGATATAGGCCATGCCAATCTGACATGTGGTGGAGATATGGTCCAACTTGCAAGGTTTGCTTCTTCCATAGCACCCCATGTGGTCCATGTACATGTCCATGATAACAGAGGCAAAGGGGATGACCTGCACTTCGGTGATGAGCACCTGGCACCCGGGGACGGTATTATCGATTACAGGGTCCTCAAAGAACTGAAGGGCTACCAGGGAATATATAACATGGAAGTGGCCTCAGTGAACGAGGTCATCCGAGGTAAGAAGGTCCTGTTAGAGGCCATCAGTGGCACTGATAGAGCCTAGCGCCTAACCTGCACTCCAGCCCCAAACATTCAAGCGACGGCTCCATCTATTTCACGCGCGCGCTGAATGCCCGCACCATGGTCCCAGCTACATGAACGCCTGCCATGACAATATTTGAACGATGCCAAAAGCATCGGAAAAAGCGAGCCCTAAGTGAGCTTTGTGTACCGCCGCCACACGAAGTAGATAATGCTATAACTAGGCGAAGGAACATTAAAAAAAAGGAAAAGAATAGTATTCAGGATGAAAGGGCTAGTATAGCCTCTGCAAGGTCACCTTTTGCATCCTTCAGCGCCTGCCTTGCTTTTTCCATCCCTGCTCCGGTCTGCTCTGCAACCAATCGCACATCATCCTCGGGGATCTCAACTTCCCTGAAGACCTCCTCTGGCGTACCTACGATCTGATAGGTATCAACACCTTGTGCGGTCATCACAGAAACACTGGCATCATTGAATACTATATCCTTTTCCGGAGTCCTGATTATCACTTGTTGCACATCGTTGATCTCATTAACGTTTATGCCCATTTGTTTCATCATTTGTTTGACCTTAGCAGGGTTCATACCCCTGCCGCCAATTCCCGGAAGCATATTACCACCTTTTGTACTGAACATCAAACTGCAAATTTAATGGCATCCGCCATCACATGAGCCACAGGAACCGCCTGATACTGCATTGTCGATGATGAAGCCACTGCCCTGAGGACCATCGATATAGTCAATTACAGCAGAAGCGAGGCCTTCGACATCATGCTTGCTGATGACTATCTTTAATCCACTCCTCTCCTCAACTACGTCCTCGTCCTCACTGATCTCGTTGTCCAGTGACATTCCATACTGAACTCCGCAACAGCTCATGCCTGCTACAAACACCCTGAGGGAGTAATCCTGCTTGTCCTGCTCCTTGAGCAAGGCTTTCAATTCAGATGCTGCTTTTTCGCTTACTTCTACCATATTAAGTCCTCTTTTTTGAAGATACTAAGGGATGATTAAATATGTAATCCTTTATAGGCTTATTGTTACAAATAAGGTTCGTATATAAAGTACCAGAGAATTCAGACGAATTCTGCATCATCATCGACAGGTTCACGCAACACTTCTGCCGTACATCCATTGATTTCAATGGAATTGCGCGCACCTCTTACATCCCATATTGGCATGTAGACCAGATCGATAACTAGCTCTATATCAGAGACCGCTGGCTTGAAACGCTTGTGCTCGGAGATCAAAGTATCACCCTTGGAATTATCAAAGCGCAAGTCCTTGGTGTGCTCCTCGATCACCCAGCTTATCAGGGACTTCTGAGCCTCCTCTTTTGTGACAATTATGCTCTTTACCTCATGAGGCACATTCGGTATGGCCACACTATCACCGATAGCGTTCAATGCCAGATCCTCCATCTTTCCGTTCAGAGCATTCATGAATCCAGCACCTTCGCCTGTAATATCCACGACCTTTGACATGTATCTTTGCTCGCTTTTGAGATGGTACTGATAGTGCCAGAATGGTACCAACTTCAAGACCGCACTCTGATACGTGTATATATGAGGCTTTGCGATGCTCACGGCCCTATCCTTGCTGACAGAAAGAGGTGCACTACGCAAATTGAGAAGGATGCTGTCGGGTGGAAGCTCCGGAGCGGGAATAACCGCCTGTGTGACCCCCACTGAGGCAACTGGAGCATCTGGGGCTTGGATGGGAGCAGGTTCTAGCCTTCTTCCAACCGGCTCGGTATCATCGGCAATGGGGGGTCTGCCCTGTGGTACACGGGAAAGCAATGTCCTACTCTCCTCCTTTGTGGGACTTGCACCAAATATAGATTTTATGGCCATCTTTGCAACATCATCCACATTTGGTGTACTCTTCTTCACAGGCCTCACAAAGAGGTCAAGTTCGCCCGCCCTGCCTTCAATGTCTGCAAGTACCGCTCTGCCTATCTGAAGTGCCACATCGTCCCTGTCCCATACCATAAGACCGGTACTACGGGCATGGTCCATAACATCCTTATCTGCCTTCCCATTGATGATATATAGTCCAGCTCCGTCACCTATCATACTGATGAAGCTGTTCATCTCAGCAACATCGGGATAGATGGCAAACCTGATGTATGTCTTCTGACCGCTCTTCTCTGCTATAAGGTCATGCTGATAGGAATCTACGATGTTATATCCTGCTGATCTGAATATGTCCTTTAATATGCATACTAGGTCCTGTTTCATGTGTTCCGCGTCCTTTTGTGTCGAAGGTTAAAATAGAGTTCATCAAATAAAAAGATAAGCAAGCGTCCATTGGGTGTAAAGAATGGATATTGACATTAATTAAAGTACCCTTGTGGTCGTTTCAAGTTCTATTCCCTTTAATGTGACCACATAAGGGATGGTACGATTTGGAACTAACATGCCGCGCATCTTCCTTATAAGGATGGTACGCTCGATCTCACTTCCATGTTCCCTCAATCTGAGCTCTATCACGCCATCACATATGTGCCTCATGTTATTTTCCACTGCAACGTCATGCATCCCACTGGTCATCAATATCAATTGTATGGCTCCTGTTGCCTTACCAACTGAAGACATCACCTCTATAACATCCATCACACTGTTCAATGGATAGGAGCGCAGGAAGTAGGAAATGGAATCGATGACCCCACGATACTTATTGACCCTTTTTTGCACAACCGTACCTTTTAAGATATTCATGGAATCGGTGCCCTTTTTAAGGAAATCCTTTGCAGATATGGTATTTGTATATTCCTTGGGAAGCACGTTATAGAACCTGGGACTGTAAGCATCGACGAACTCGAGCAGACCTTTATCGATATATTTACGAACATCCAGTTTCATGCCCTGCATATCAGAGATGATCTCCTGTACAGGATGTTCCGAAGTAAAATAGTACACATCCTCATTGTTGAGCAAACCGCCCTGAACGAACTGCCTGGCAAAGAGATCCGCATTTGCTCCCGGTTCTGCAAGAACGAGCATGGTCGTCCCAGTAGGTACACCTCCACCAAGCTGCATATCCAGGCCACTTATACCTGTTGGGACACGATAACTACCAGTATTTTCAAAACTGAAATCCATAATTTAACCCTCTGTAACGTAAACAAATCAGCGTGAAAAGTATATTAATATTGTGCAGAAATGATATCGCTGAAGAGAGGGAATCTAATTAGCTTATATTTCTGATCAGATGAGCAGTTAACAATAAACGCGTGCTAAATTCTATAGTGAAAAACGTGGCACCTCTTTACAGTACAACCCCCGGCTCACCACCAGTCGCGCGCGTTTTTCCCGAGGGGCGGACAGCATATAGGAATGAACGTGAAAAATGGAGTGTGCTTTAAAAAAAAGCGATAAGAATATAAGCGAAATTCTGATCAGACAAACTCGAAGATATATTGAATATACTATAAACTCGTAATATGAAGTGAACAGTATGATAGATATCGATGAGCTCAGATATGATAAGGGCCTCATTCAGGCCATTGCACAGGACCACATGACAAAAGAGGTCCTCATGTGTGCATTTATGAATAAGGAAGCATTGCAGAAGACAATAGACACCGGAATTGCACATTATTGGAGCAGAAGTCGTGGCAAGCTATGGAAAAAAGGTGAGAGTTCAGGGCATCTCCAACTGGTGAAAGAGATCTTCATCGACTGTGACATGGATGCTGTCCTCCTCATGGTCGAACAAAAGGGCGGAGCCTGCCATACAGGATACATGTCCTGCTTTTATCGCAACATTGATGGAAAGATAAAAGGAGAGAAGGTATTTGACCCTGAACAGGTGTACTAGGGCATCCATTACTGGACCAACAGCACCATTAGGCCTTCATATAAGGAGCCAAATGCGATACATTATCCATAAGTGATAGTTTTGGACATGAACGGACCTACCGATGCTTCTGTTTTCCATGGCGCAAGTCTGTTATATGTTCCACATCATATCAATTTTATATGGCAGAAGATAAAAGCGTGCAAAAGATAGTCCCCGATACAAGTTCCGTGATAGATGGCATCATCTCGATGGGAGTGGAGAGCGGTGACTTCAGAGACCACGATATATACATACCTGAAGCCGTGGTGGCCGAACTGGAGGCACAGGCAAACCGTGGGCTTGAGATTGGATTTAAGGGGCTTGAAGAGCTTCAACGATTACAAGAAATGGCTTCAGAAGGTGATATACGGCTTTTCTTCTGCGGGAAGAGACCCGGACCAGACCAAGTGAGACTTGCGGGTGGTGGAGAGATCGATGCCCTGATACGGGATACTGCCAGTGAGGTTGGCGGGAAGTTCATTACAGGAGACCGTATACAGTCCATGGTCGCAAAGGCCAAGGGGCTCGATGTACATTTTGTCAAGCCGGAGCTAAAAGAGCTTGGACCACTCATAGTAGACCGATTCTTCACACCAGACACCATGTCAGTGCACCTGAAGAACAAAGTTCCTCCCATGGCAAAGAAGGGGAGTGTAGGTGCTGTAAGCTATGTGAAGATAAGGGATGAGCCATGCACATACAAAGAACTGAAGGAGATATCCCGGGAACTGATGGCCAGGGCACGCTCTGATCAAAATTCATTCTTTGAACTTTCCTTTTCAGGGGCATCGGTGCTACAGATAGGGAATATGAGGATAGCCATAGCCAATCCTCCTTTTTCTGATGATGTAGAGATAACCATAGTGCGCCCAACAATATCGGTCTCACTGGACCAGTATCGTATGAGTGATGTACTGAAGGAGAGAATAGGCGACCAGAGAGGATTGCTCATTGCAGGACCACCGGGAGCTGGTAAGTCCACATTTGCTGCTGGGATTGCGAATTTCCTGAAGGATAAGGGATTTGTAGTAAAGACCATGGAATCTCCCAGAGACCTACAGGTACCACCAGAAATAACCCAATATGCTCCCCTGGACGGTAGTATGGAGAACACTGCAGATGTTTTGTTGCTGGTACGTCCGGATTATACCATATATGACGAGGTCCGCAAGACCAGGGATTTTACAATATTTGCAGATATGAGACTGGCCGGTGTGGGTATGATAGGGGTGGTGCATGCAAACCGCGCTGTGGATGCCATTCAACGACTTATTGGCAGAGTGGAACTTGGAGTAATTCCCCAGGTGGTCGATACTGTCATTTTCATTGATAAGGGAGAAGTTGCGAAGGTGCAGACGTTACAGTTCACGGTAAAAGTGCCGGCTGGTATGACAGAAGAGGACCTTGCAAGACCAGTCATCCTTATATCAGACCTTGAGACAGGCAGGAACGAGTTTGAGATATACACCTATGGTGAGCAGGTCGTGGTGATGCCGTTGGGTGAGGAAAGGACTAGGAAGCCATCCTGGGCACTTGCAGAGGGAGAAGTAAGAACGGTGTTACAAGAGTACACCAATGGCCCAGTGGAAGTGGAACTGATATCCGATAGCCGTGCCCTTGTCAAGGTGAGGGAAAAGGATATGCCTCGCATCATCGGTAAGGGTGGGTGTGTCATCGATGATATTGAAAGGATGCTTGGTATCCATATCGATGTGCGCAAGCTGGATGATGAGAATGAGGGATACAAGAAGCGAAACGATGCTTCAAAATACCGGGATAAGAGCAAGAGTCCTGCAGGCGGTGTTAAGCGCTATCACCCTATCATTGAGCGCAACAGTAGACATATCATCCTGAACGTGCCTGAAATAGCCGGAATGGATGTAGAGGTCTTTGCCGGAGAGACAGCCATCCTGTCAGCCACTGTTGGAAAACACGGCGATATCAAGGTCCGTGTGAATTCCGATATTGCTGACAATATAATGGAAGCTGTGGAGGTCGGGGAGACCGTATGGGTGAAAGTGATGCAGGAATAAAGGTGCTTTGTTAAATAGTGTACAAGTTGAGAAGTACTGACCATTATCAAAGATCCATGCGACCTATAATTGAGCACATGAGACTTTTTTTGGCAAGATCCATATTTGATCCGACTCGTGTCGAACATCGACCGTGACACCATAGACGGGCTCAATATTCTCAGGCGTCAGTACCTCAACACCACCACCTATGAATATTTCACCACCCTTCATCATAAGGATCTTATCACTATACCTTGCCGCCAGATTAAGGTCATGGATAGACATAATGACTGTAACATTTTTATTGGATTGCTGCTTTGCAATATCAAGGACCTCAAGCTGGTGCTTTAGATCAAGGCTACTTGTGGGCTCATCGAGCAACAATATTTTAGGTTGCTGAGCAATAGCTCTTGCGATGATCACCTTTTGCCTCTGCCCCCCACTTAACTCATTTATATTTCTCATTGAATATTCACAAAGGCCCATTGCCTCCAAAACCTCAGACACTATAACAAAATCATCTTTGGTGGGCATCCATTTAATATGTGGTTTCCTTCCCATTAACACTGTATCAAAAACAGTAGTTGGAAAAGCTCCCTTTTCTGCCTGAGGAATATAGCCAACAAGCTTTGCAATATCTCCATTTTGCATTCTACTCAGATCATGCTCACCAATAAAAACGGTTCCTTTCTTTGGCATCAAAATACGATTTATGCATTTCAAAAAGGTTGTTTTCCCAGAACCGTTTGGTCCAATGATCGAAAGAAACTCCCCTGACTCCACACTCAAATTCATATTTTTTAAAGTGTGCCTATCGTTATAGTTAAACTCAAGCCCTTCAATATTAATTTTCACCAATATTCCTTCCCTTTTATGATAAGATAAATAAATAACGGAGCACCCATAAAAGAGGTAACAATTCCAACTGGCAGAACCTGTGGGGCTATCACGGTCCTTGCAATCGTGTCTGACAGAAGTAACAGCAAACTACCCGTCAACAATGATGCAGGAATTAGAAAAACCTCGTTTCCTCCTATAATTTTCCGTACAATATGTGGGACAACAAGTCCAACAAACCCAATGATACCAACCAAGGAAACGATAAGGGATGATACAAATGATGCAACTATCATTGCTTGTATCCTTAATTTATCGACATCCACCCCAAGACTTTTTGCTGTATCATCACCTGAGTTCAATGCCTTATAGTTCCAGCTATTGAGTATAAACCAGATCGATGCTGGAATTACAACCGCTGATATAAGAAAAAGCTCAGGCCATGTTGTCTTACTTAGATCTCCAAATTGCCAGAAAACAACGGCAGCAATTTGTGTATCATCAGCAATATATTGAATTGCACTTGTACCAGCTGTAAATAAAGACCCAAGTGCGATCCCAGCAAGCACCATCACCTCAGGTGTGGCTCTTTTTACTTTTGCAAGTAAAAGTATTACACATGTTGAAATCATGGAAAAAATAAATGCAAGGAGACTGGTAATATATGGATTATTTACCACCACGACCCCTCCTGCACCATTATGAATGTTCCCAGTTCCAAAAAAGACAATAGCACATGCTGCTCCAAAGGCTGCAGCATGTGAAATACCCAAAGTATAGGGGGATGCTAATGGATTTTTGAGAACACTTTGCATAGCTGCTCCTGATATCGCAAGACCAGCCCCCGCCACAACACCTGTGAATACCTGAGGAAGTCGTATGTTCCATATGATATTGTATGCCATACCACTTACAATTTTACCTGTAAATACTGCATACATGTCTGCATAGCTCAATTTAACAGGTCCGTTCAATATGGCATACACCATAAGGACCAATAGCAGAATAGTAGCTATTAATCCATATGATAATTTTACTAGTATATCACTTTTGTATTCATTCAGGATATGGTGCTTCATTTCTATTCTCACAAACTAAGCTTTCTGTTGCCACCTATATTTTCCACAATGTCCTTGTTCAACTTCTTTCCAAGGAATGCACTATAGATCTCATCAGCTTTTTCATCAAACACTACATCACTGAATTGTTCTGGATACATGACACTACCCATATGATAAGCATTGATCAGAACATTTTCATAGTTGCGCCTATACGCAGAAACTGGTAAAAACCCATATACGTTTCCATTTCTGACTGCTTTCAGTTCACTATATGATGGAGTTCTATTGAAGTCTGCACTTACTTCTCCGAGATTCGACAAGTCTATAAATATCATGTCTGGATCCCATTCAAGAAGATTTTCCTGATTTACTGAGAATGCAGTGGATGGTACATTCTTCGTATCTACCCCACCCTCGGCCAATGCATGTCTGGCGTTAACGAATTCAAGTGATGCGAATGGATATTGTGTGGATAGGATCCCGGGCCTCCCAGTCTTATAAGAGAGTGCACCTGGGAAAACCACCGGTCTTTTCTCTTTTGGAATGTCTTTTGTCCTTACATTTAAGTCGTTGATAGTAAGATCGGCATATTCACGAAGTTCAGAAGCTCTTTCTTCTTTATCAAGTATCTTTCCAAGTAGATCCCAGGACTGATACATTAGATCTCTACCATCACTAGCCATATCCCCAACATCGACACATACCACAGGTATGCCGGTTTTTGTCTGATATGAATCAGCATCTACAGGACCTCCGGTTACAAACCCATAAAGAATTATATCAGGCTCTGCACCCGCGATCAATTCGGGTTTGCCCCCATGGGCTGGTCCTACTTCTGGAAGAGAAGACATTTTTTCAAAATAAACATAGCGATATGGTGCATAGAATAGAGTAGTATTTTCCTTTTCGTAGGATTCAACACCTACGACCAAGTCCATGGCCCCAAGATAGGCTATTTGTCTTAGTGTACCCGCGCCAACTGCTACAACCCGCTCGACCTTTTCTGGTATTTCTACAGTCCTTCCAGCCATATCCTTTATTATTATGGTCTTTTTCTCATCTACTGAACTATTTATTTTGGATGAAGGCTCTGTGCATCCTGAAAAGAATGCCGAGAATATCAAGATCACTAACGTTAAATGAAATAATTGTTTATACTTCATGGATAATCTCCTGTAAATTTATGCCTAGCTATACACTAATTAGATATAAACATATCCACATAGGAGATATTACTTAGCAAAAATAGAAAGATGTATATATGAAATTAGTTGCATTTTTGATTTTTTAAAAAGTGGGCCGTAGTCCAGTCAAAAAAACAAATACGCAAGTCAAATTTACAGACCCCTGCTGTAAAAACCGAATCGTTCTACTGGTGCCCATCACTTTTACGCGCGAGATGCCCGCCGCCCGATGTGGCGATACATTGACCGAAGACCGATGACAGAAAATGGAAAACGGGCATAAAGTAGCTATCAATTAATGGATGCAGACCTTTGAGATATGAAGGGTAAAACTGTCAAACTCGGGCTGTATGTTCACACGCGTCCAGCCCGTTCATTCAAGCGACGGCTCCATCAATTCAAGCACGTGCAGAATACGCACCATGGTCCCAGCTATGAACGCCTGCCATGACGATTGGAAAGGACCTGTGAAAAGAGAGATAAATAATTATAATGGAAACAAAAACGTTGAAATGATCTACTCAAAAAAAGAAATACCCG
>CAZBJM010000006.1:0-52144 GCA_964492225.1 uncultured Methanosarcinales archaeon | reverse complement strand
CTGTACCATTGGTTTCTTCTGGTAGGATGGTCGTTTGTCCTCATTGCTTCCATAAGGAAGGTAGTCAAGGACCCATGCGTAAACTTCTTTTTCAGGCGGTCTTCCCTTTGTTTGCATAAAAATTCACTCCGGCATACCCACTGCTAATGTCAAATCCTTCATTCTTCTAAAAAAAGAATGTATCGGATATATTTTAATCCGTTGCCTCATCTACCATCTTCAGCATAAGGTCAAGTTCAGTATCACTAAGCGTGAACCGCTCCTTTGCATAAAGGGACCTTAGCTCGTCCTTGGTATGTGGCAATATATCCGCTACCCTGATTGCAATTTCAGGCTTCATCTTTTCCAGCGTCATGAGCTTGTTCACAAGCTCTCTTGACTTTTCAGGAGATGTCTTTGAGAATGTATCTGCATGATTGATGGCCTTACGCAGCTCATATCCCAGCTCTTCTCCATTCTGCAGGCGCTCATCCAGGATCAGGCGCAATATTCCCTTCACTTCAGAAAGGGTAAGTAACTCCTCACTCAGAATTTCCTTAACGATCATTGGTATACACTCTTATTTGATTTATTCTCTCAGACACTAAATATTAACATCTGATACCTATTGTTCTCAACAATAGATATATCTGACGTTATATGTAATATTCTGATAGATATAGGACTACTATTTCCAGATACGGCAAAGAGCCGTACCTGCCTTAGTTCTTCTGTGGTCTCAGATGCTGTGGAAGGGCTATGACTTCCTTTGTAGCATTTCCATCCCTTATCTGGAGCAGGTATGCGCGACCGCGCTGACCAATTACCTTTCCGGTCCTTCCCTGGAACCTTGGGTTTGGCATCCCCTTCTGTATGCTTGGGTCTATGATGATATGGACCATCTGTCCCTCATCGAAATCCTGAATTGCTCTGCTTACAGGTGAAACACCTTTCGCTCTTACACTTTTCTTAAGTTTATAACGTGTACATCTTCTTTCGCCGCATGATGTTGCCATGATATTCCTCCATTGATGAAATTGATATGATATCTGTTCTTTTTGTGGTTCTGTCAGGTAGCTTATGATACCCATGACTTATATATCTACGTTGATGACATCAAGTTCAGCAACCTTTGCCTCTATGCCCAGCTGTCCTGTCAGACTTGGTTGCGTCCTTCCATTATCACCGGATACCAGTTCCTTGACATACAAACCGCCACCGCAGTGGACCTGGATGATGGCATACTCATCGGTCAGCTCTGTCAGTTGCATGTCATGCACATCCCTCTTGCGGACCAGATCGGCCCTCCTGTGGGAGACACGTTGTGGTGTCCTCTGTGATATCTCTGCTCCGATAAGAGCCTCTATGGCAGATATAAGCATTTCCCTGGAAACTGGCTTGTTGAATGTAACTTTAAGGTTATAAACCTTATCCGCCTTTGAGGACTTGAGCGCCTCTATTACTTCTTTCTGCACCATTTCAAGTCCTACCACTTCGACTTTCCCTGCTGCATATGTATTGATACGCTTTTCAAGTTCAGACACATCAAAAGTACGCTTTGGTGTATTGAGCACCTCAACAACAAAAGGCCTTCCTGTACCGCCCATCAACGCATCGATATCCTCCCTTCCTGCACCATGGAAAGTAGTGTCACTGGCACCGGTTACCTTCAATATCTCCTCTCGTATTATCTCATCCACCGATTCCGGATATTGCTTACCTGTGAATGAGCACCTCTCACAACCCCTGCCACCACAGGTCCTGCATGGCCAACGGGTCTGGGGAATACCTCTGACCAGTTTGCGGTATCTGCCCTGTATATATATCGAACGTATATGGATGGAAACCCTATCTTCAGCAAGGTCAAGGGTCACAAGTACTTCAGGTCTATTGAATTCAACCTCCTTACCTGTACGTGCAGCAATGAGCTTCCCCACTTCCCGGTTAAGCCCAGTCTTAAGCTGTTCAGCATAGATGATGCCACACTCGCTCCATAATATCTCCTCGTTCTCTGCAAGCAGTCCGCTGACCTTGGTACCCACAAGGAAATTATTGTACTCTATGTCCCCTATCGCCTCTACCGCCCTGTCAGCCCATGTGTCCAGAGTATCATAGAGTCCAAGGCACATCCAACATTTACTATCCTCTCCGGAAATACCAAGGCTCTTCCTTGCAAAGGAACTGCACAAAGCGAGCTGCTTTAGCAGGGTGTCATCCCCCGATGCCTTAAAGTGCATATCCCCCTCCATGGCAAGGACAAGCTTTATGGCGGCTCCCCTCTCTGAATTACTAAGGCCCGTAGACAACTTGGCAAATTGCCGACCCATACAATTATCACAGATGGGCCCTTCATTGATTATCTTCCTGGCTGTTTCACCTATGCTCATGCTATCACTCCTTTGTCTGTAGTATCACTTCTTCCTTGTGTTCTCCCCTGCGGTCCAGTTCATTCAGTATCAGTATTATGCAATGGTCCGAATGCAGGGACAGAGGACCCAATGACAGGGTCTTGTCCGTTGCGGACCTTATAACCCTTTCCTCATCTTCTGTGACCCCCATATGGTCACCCAGTATAAATACAGCATTATCAGGTAAGCAGGAATGGCCCCGTATGTCCTCACCGTCTTCGTGTAAATAATATATGTGTCGGTCTGCCCCACGGAACTCGTCCAGCAACTTCTCAAGACTACCGCGGCGTATCCATACACCTGGAGTGGACTGTGACTCGAAGTCCGTTGCATCCTTCTCCAAAGCTTTCTTGATAAGGGAAGCACTGCTCCTCTCGTCCGGACTGAGATACCTGAGCTGTTCACCATTGAAACGCACGATCTTACCAGGATCAGGTTCACCCAACATGACCAGATGTACATTCACATCTCTCCTCATCCCATGGGATAAGAACAATGCAGTGTTGATGCACCTGCAAAGTATGTCCATGCGCCCTGCGGACCCCGGCAGGTCGTTCAAAGAAAAGTCGCCCCTGGTAAGGGCCTTATGACCAATTATGACAAAATCCTTCATATGATCCTCCGGCCTGCTCAGTTCCTTCCTTCCCTGAGCAACATCTTTGCAAGGACCGCAGCTATCTGCCTGTATTCCATACCTTCTGCAACCAGTTTGGCTACCCACTCATCATACTTGCCCAGGTTGCCAGCCCTTACGCCCATCCGGACCCTGTCTGCCATCTGGGCCTCCCTTGCTTTTTCTGCATCCTTTATTGAAGGTATCTCCCTTTTATGTATCTCTGTCTTAGTATACCTTTGAATTGCAGTCAGCTTCCCCATCTCATTTTTACTTATGAGCGAATAGGCCACACCAGGTCGTCCTGCCCTTGCCGTTCTACCTATCCTGTGCACATAGGTCTCTATCTCCTGGGGAAGATCATAGTTGAAGACCACTTCAATGTTCTCGATATCAAGACCCCGGGCAGCAAGGTCTGTAGCTATCAGTATGTTAATATCCTCATCCTTAAGTTTATCAACGGTCCTCTCCCTCATATTCTGCTTGATGTCACCATGCAATACTTCCACCACATGTCCATGGGACCTGAGCTTCACCATTACCTTCTCTGCTTCTTTTTTAGTATTGCAGAACACAAGAGCAGACCTGATGTTCTCCACATTGATAAGGCGGTGCAGGACCTCGATCTTTGAACTTTCCCTGACATCCAGATAGTATTGGGTCACACTCGGTACGGTCAATTCTTCCCGGACGGCTTTGACATGCTCAGGTTCATTCATGTATGCTTCACAGAGCCTGAGTATTGGTTTTGGCATAGTTGCAGAAAAGAGCAAGGTCTGCCTTTTTCCGGGGGTCAGCAGGAGTATCTTCTCGATATCCTCCCTGAATCCCATGTCCAGCATCTCATCGGCTTCATCCAGCACAAGCATCCGTATATTGCCCATGTCGATATTTCCGCGTTCCATGTGGTCAATTACCCGTCCAGGAGTTCCCACAAGTATCTGCGCACCGCTCTCCAGCTCCTGCGTCTGCTGACCCATGGCCCGTCCACCATAGATGGCTGCTATGCTCAGCCCTTCGGTCAGCATTGATATCCTCCTTAGCTCGTCGCATATCTGTCCTGCCAATTCCCTGGTGGGACAGAGTATCATTGCCTGCAGTACCTTCTTTTTCTTATCCGTAAGCTCGACCAGCGGTATTCCAAAAGCTGCGGTCTTCCCGGTCCCTGTCCTTGCCTGCCCTATCAGGTCCTTACCCTGCATGATGAGGGGAATAGCCTGTAATTGAATCTCTGTTGGCTCTATAAAGCCCATTACCTTGATGCTCTTGAGCACTCCTTTTGAAAGGCCAAGGTCGTTGAATGTTCTCCGTTCCGGGTCCATGTTGATCACTTGCGTACCATATTCTATAAGCTTGTCTAATTAGAGGTCTCACTTAAAAACCTTAGCTTTTTGAAAAGTCCTAGCATCAAAGAGCTGTGCGCCGCCAAAACTAAATAGCCAATGATGTGCCCAAGTTTTCGCGCGCAAGGCCATCCGCTGGTCTAACTTTCTTTCCACATGTCCCTCTATATGTGATATATTCACTCACTTTTTTTATCAGGTAGCTGGCCATGGTCAGAATATACTACTTTGGCGCATGACCTTTAGATCTGGAATTGGCATGCGGTCACTGGGCGCGCGCGAAGTTATGTGGGGCCGGTCAACTTTGGGTATAGAAGCGCCATTTTTCAAAATTATCCAATACCGACCGTGCGACCCGCATAATTGGTCGCAATATCCTCTGCTATTCTAACAACTGCTGTCGCACTGCTCCCCAATATCCTTATCATTGCTTCTTTTCCCAGGGCACCGCGGTCATATATGATATCAGGGACAGACCCAAACTCATTGATAGCGGCCCATGTACCCCACTCACCGGCTGTGATGTCTGATGCGTGTGCAGGTTCGTCTGTACGTTCAAAGGAACCTACCTTGAGTCCCATCCCTATACAAATATCAAGAATTTCTGGAGAGTATCGTATGTTCATGGCAGCCCTAATGCTCTGGTCGTGCTCCATGGCTGCAAGGACCACACGAGCAATATGCCCACTGTTGGCAAACCCCACATCCCCTACGGCCCTGGGGCGACCATTGTGTCGGACTATCCTCCCGGCAACTGCTACAACATCTTTTTTGTCCCTGGCCCCTGGCAAGGCCATGGCGACATTGCAAGCAACCTCTGGAATAAGGGCGACAAAATGGGGTGACAGTGAAAGAGAATGCACTGCTGCCTTAACATCCTCGCTGATCTGCCAGGATGCTGCATCCCTCTGGATGGAGGCAAGGGGATTGACCGGTCCCGCACCTTTACCAACCGCCTGGCTACCTATAATGGCCTGGACGACAAATCCCTTGGCCTGTCGGGCAGCCTCAGTGACGGGAAGACCCTGGGCAAGACCACATGTGAGTGCAGCTGCATATGTGCAGCCTGAACCATGTGTGCCCCCTTTGACGAACTCCCCTCGTATCACAGTGAACCGGTCTTCCTCTGCTTCATATATCACATCGGATGCATCCAAATGCCCTCCAGTGATAATGACTACCTTGACACCGGTCTTTGCTATGGCCCTGGCAGCATGCTTTGCATCTTCGACATTGTTTATCACTTTACCTGAAAGTGCAACAGCTTCACTTATGTTGGGGGTGACGGCATAACTTAGGGGCAGAAGGTCTTTTTTCATGGAGGCAAGAGCACCGGTACCCATGAGCTCTCCGCCTGCTTCGGCCGCCATGACAGGGTCCACGACGAGCTTGATACCATACTTGCGGACCATGGTGGCAACTGTAGAGATTATGATAGGAGATGCCAACATGCCCGATTTTGCCCATGTCACCTGCATATCGCTACATACGGCATCTATCTGACTTGCAATGACCTCTGGTGGCAGGTCAAACACAGACAGCACACCCGTGGTGTTCTGCGATGTCACTGATGTAATAGCACATGCTCCATGCAACCCGAGGGATGCCATGGTCTTGATGTCTGCCTCTATCCCAGCTCCTCCACCGGAATCCGAGCCGGCGATGGTCATTACAACCCTTGCCTTGTTCATGCTGATGTTCTCCTTTATGTTTTTGTATGGTGGTCTTTCTTTTTGTGACCTGGAAAGATGTATCTGAAATGTAGTATCTGATGGGCAAATGACTATAAAGTCTTGTGCCTAGTTGGATAGCGTCTGCGCAAAACCTATGCGACCAAGAGAACTCCAGACCATGGGATCATATGTTTCTTGCTATTTCATTTGCACTGTTGATAGCCTCCCATACCCTTGCTGGTTCTTTTGCATCACCTACATGATATATCTCACGGGCTGCCCTTTCTTTGAGAAGTTCAAAAAAGAGTTGAGTGCTGGACTGCATCCCTGTTGCAAATACGACCATATCCACATCCAATAGGATCTCTTCGACATTCGATGGATCGAGCTTTCGTGCAAATGGATTTTGAACATTTTCTGGGATGAGGGAAAGCCATGGGGTATATGGATCACTTCTGTCCCGGTTTGACAATAAATGTGCTCTACCCTTCATGAGTCGCACCACCGTTGATGCATTAAAGACCTTCAGCGGCTCCTTTAAAGCATCTTCTTTCTTTCCCGAGGGGGAACCCCTTCCCATCATCATCCAGAGCATCTGCCCCCTGTTGGCCATGACCGTATCAGGCATAAGGTGGTCATTTCTGCTGACAACGCTTACACATAGCCCCTTCTCATAAGCCAAAGAATAGGCAACTTCACATGCCATCAAGCCCCCTCCGACAACAAGGACCTTTTTAACATCTTCCGGAACCTCCATGTTCCTATCAAGCAGTTCTATGGCGTGCACATGCGGGATCTCGTCCATCCCTTCAATGGTAGGTATAAAAGGCCTGGGACCATTGCAGCATATTATGGCATCGAAATTATCATGTACATCCCTGGACCTTACCTCAGTATTGAAGATGACACGCATGCCATCATGCTGCAACAAAGACAACTGATGCTCGAGGTTATCAAGGTATCTGCGGATATCATGTTTTATCAACATCCTGGAAGCTGTGCGGAGTTGGCCCCCTATCCTGTCACCCTTCTCAAAAAGGATGACATTGTGACCCCTTTTATGCAAGGTCATTGCGGCTTCACAGCCAGCAGGCCCGGCACCAATGACCGCAACCTTCTTTTTAGATGTTGTCTTGAATAGTTTCTTTTTCTCCTCAAAACCCGTGTAGGGATTCACTGAACAGCAAGGATGTCCACCTTTTTTAAAAGACTCGATACAACCTTCCTGGTCACCTATACAATGTATGATCTCTTTGGTCCGCCCCTGCCTTACCTTCTCAGGCCAATATGGGTCAGCTAAGAGAGGTCGCCCAAGCATCACAAAGTCAGACCATCCCATGTTAAGCACATGTTCTGCACATTCTGGTTTACCTAGTTTTCCAACAGCAACCACCTTAGCATCTATATCCTCTTCCTGGAAGAAACTTTTAAGTCGTCCTGCAATTTCCTCTACAAAAACTGCATCATTGAAATAACCAGGGGGATGGGGCCAGAACCAGTTATCATAGCAACCCTTATCTACATCGAAAGCATCTACGCCGGCCTCATATAACTGTTTGCAGAAATGAAGACCTTGCTCAATGCTACGCTCACGCCCCATGAAATGTTTTTTAAAGATCTCATCACCGTAGGAGTTTTTTAGGTCATGGGTCAAACCTATCCTATATAAAATAGGAAAATCCTCCCCACACCTTTCTTTAATTTTACGGACCACTTCAATACCGAACCTGCTTTTGTCACGATACCTGCCAAAGCGCCTTCTGTTCCATGGGTCCGATGTAAGCTGGTCCATCAAATATCCCTCATGGCCATGGATCTGTACCCCATCAAAACCAGCAGACTTTGCATTAGCTGCACATTGACCAAAGTTACTGACCAATTTACGGATACTCCTATCCGAAAGTGGAACATGGGGTATTTGCGGTACATAAAAGTTCCTGTTCCAGGAAGATGACCTCAAGATCTTTCCCTTCAGAGCTGCCTCAGGAGACCCCACCCTTCCCAGACCTGCTGTCAGCTGAATGAATATCTTGGCACCATATGGCCGTATGCAGGCTGTAAGGTCCCTCCATCCCGAAAGACGTGTCCGTGACGTACCATCTATACGGGGAAAATAAGTGGTATCATTATCTTCAGAAACAGTGGGGTCAATACCGTATGAAACAGGTACAAGTCCGGTGATTAGAAGTCCTGCACCCCCTTTTGCCCGCTCTCTGAAATATTCTATCATCTTATCACTTGGACGACCAATGGGATCCGCCATATTGATATTACCTATCGGTGCCATAATAATTCTATTTATGAGCTCACACTTGCCTATATTGCCAGGCTCAAAGAGTTTTTCAAAAGACATAGCTGATCATTGAAGCATCCAGACATGATGCTACATAAATATTCCTAGTTCGTACAATTCACGGCTTGAATAAAGAAGATGTTATTGATATAATCGTAACCATTGTCCATTGACAAGAAATCGTTATAAATAGACCACAACAAAATGAACCATATACTATTCACCGAGGTAAGAACAATGTCCAAACATGAGAACAAGTATAATGTTGATTTGACCCGTGATGACAGATACACTCTTGATATGCAAAGAAGGGGGGTCAATAAGCAATTCTACGATGCGAACAGAATGTTGCTGTGTCCTGAATGTGGTACATCGTTCAACCTCTTTTATTCAAGAGCTAAATTTTGCTCAGATTGTCCAAGTCTATTGAATGGATGCGAGCTAGCCCGCTGTACACATTGCCATACAGAATTTCCTTTGCAAAAGTTCATGTCCAAGACATCATCAAGAATGACATCCGACTTTATCGGATCTGTAGTAAAAAGATATCATAATACTTTTGGAGAAAGACCTGGTAGGTAAAGATAATATTCGAAGATGTCTATAAATGCATTATTCTACAATAAATGCACTATGTTCACATACCGGTGGCTTTATGTTCATTCGTTCAGTTAATAGAGTAAAGCATGTAATTAAGGTAACGTAAAAACCAAAACATATATCATTTAATAGAACACAGGATAATAAAGAGGTAGATATGAAAGCCGAGTTGATCAGTACGGTTTTCCTTTCAGAGAAGAGAAAGAATGCTCTCCTTATGCTGATGGATAAACCGGCAACTATCGATGAGATAAAGGAGTCGTTGACAGGAACCACAAGTGCAATAATGGCACAAGTGAAAATACTAATAGAACAAGGTCTCATCGAACAAAAGAATGATGAATACAGGTTAACATACATCGGCAGGATCGTACTTAAGAAGATCAAACCACTTTTAGAAGTATTATACGTGCTTGAAGAGAACAAAGAATACTGGGAAAGCAGAGAAATGAGTGCCATCCCCGAAGAACTCTTGGACAGGATAGGGGAACTTGGGAAAGTAATAGTGCATGAACCTGATATGAATCACCTCTTTGAGCCACCAAAAGAGCTAATTATAAGTCTGAAGCAGTCAAGTAGTGTGTCTACATTCTATTCATATTTTTGCCCAACATGTCCAAATAATTACTCAGAGCTTGCTACAAAAGAAGTGAACTTCAATCTGATAATGACAAGATCAGTATATACGCGATTGAAGAACGAGTACAGTGAACATTATGATGCCATGATCAACTCTAAGAACTCAAACCTCTACGTATGCAGTGATGATGTCATAAGGCTGGGTTCAATATCTGTAACGGATGACATGATGTTACTTTCTTTTTTCAATACACAAAGGGTATTTGACCACAAGAAGTTGCTATGCTTCGATGAAAGTGCACGGAAGTGGGGCATGGACCTGTTTGCACATTATATGGGAATGGCAGAAAAAGTAAAGTAATGCTATATTGAGTTTGAAACTGTCAATGATATAATATGCCGAATGAGTGCTTTGACCGTTATTTTTTTATGTCAGATAGTATATTAGAAAGACATATCTGATACATTTTATATCCAATTTTTGAATTAAGGAACCTTTAACATTAAAGGGGCATAGCAAAACATATTCAAAGTCCCTGAACGACGCATTGATTTTATCAAAGGCATCATTTGTGATTTTAAGGGTGTTTTCGAAATCTTGCCAATTTGTACCTGAGCTATTGATATAGCGATGCAATTCGTTATTTATACATTTACACAAAGTGTATATTTGCCCATTGGGACTGAAGTAGTTGAAGATACTGTAAGATCAAATAAGATAACAGAGCCAACTGACTACCTCCATTGATAAATGCAGTACAGATCTATGTTTAACATAAATTTGCAACAATGTGATTCGAACTACTTCATATTCGCAAGGCCCGCCTCCACAAATAATGGGCCTTGCGATTTTCATCATGCTACAACGATGATCTTACTAAGGCTTTGATAAAATCAAGTGCATCGATAAATCGATTACATTGGCTACAATGATACCGATGTGATTTTGCTTAAAGTAATTATATATACTGAATAATAGAAGATGTTTGAGTAGTTAAGGCATTTTGATTATAAGAAGGGAGAAAACATGTATGGAATTGCAATTGATCTGGGCACCAGTGGTTTCAGATTGCAGCTGATAGATTTGGAGTCGGGACTGATCTATAGGACAATTATAACGATGAAGCATCCCCTGCCGGGAGGGAATGTTATAGACCATCTTGGTTTTGCTATCAACGCAGGTGAAGACGTTGCAAATGAAATAATGGTCACCACGTTGAAGAAGATGTTCAAAATGCTTCCTGTCCAAATTGAGAAGGTTAAAAAGATAGCGGTATGTGGAAATCCGATACAGTTGTCACTGATACAGAACATAGAGATCCGCGATCTTGCCTATGCAGGCAGGAACATGCAGGAGAGACTCGGTATAAGTAAAGTGGAGCGTGGCCTGAAAGTATATGATGCCAGTCAGATATTTGGGGCTGCTGCTGGATTTAAAGATTGCGAATTAATAGTATTGCCATCTATTGAACATGAGATAGGAGCAGATGCTCTTGCAATGATGATAAAGACAGACTTCATGGAACAGAAAAGTGTTGCTCTTGTCACGGATTATGGTACTAATGCTGAAATGGCCCTGAAAGTAGGCAATAAGATAATCACCTGCAGTGCGGCAGCAGGACCTGCCATAGAAGGACAGGGGATAAAATGTGGCATGCTTGCAAGTCCCGGAGCAATATCCGACATAAATGAAGAAGGAGGACTTTGGAGGTTAATGGTGTTGGATGAACATATGAATGCTCAGAAAAGCCATCTAATAGACCCATTGACCGGTATCATTGAACAAAAGGGAGAAATTGTACCAAAGGGGATCACAGGTACGGGCGTCATCTCTGCCATATCCATTGCAATTTGCACAGGTATCATTAAAACACTGCCGGAACTACCCAATGGAAGGCTCATCCTTGGAGAGGGAATAGAGCTCACTGATAAAGATATAGCCGAAGCAGGAAAAGCCATAGGGGCCATAAGGGCCGCACACCTGACATTACTGATCGAAGCAGGAATTCGATTTGAAGAGCTTGAATATATGTATATGTCCGGTGCATCAGGCACCTATGTTGATGCGAACAAGGCGAGGAAAATAGGTCTTGCGCCAAGGTTTGCAAAGCATGTAGTACAGTTTGGTAACACGTCCTTGGAACTTGCAAAGGACATAGTACTTGGAAACTATAACCTGAATGAGATACAGGCCCTTGCAGAACGGATCAAGGCAAACCATATAATGTTGGCATCAAATGATACCTTTAAGGATATTTATTCATGCGAGCTTGCTTACTGGACAGAGGGTATGTCAGAAAAGATGTATGATGATTTCCTTAGTTCATACAATATACAAAAAATACCACAGCTTGATCCTGCTACGGTGTTCCAGAAAAGGATAAAGAAGGATATCCATGATACGGATACATCACCTGTTGTCATGATGCAGGAAATGGATACAATAATTGAAGAAAAGACCAATGGATGTATAGAATGTGGGATATGTGAGAACGAATGTCCTGAAAATGCGATCAAGATCACGAACAAGGATGGAAATACAGTTGCAGGATATTTAGCTCACCTGTGCCTTGGTATGAGCTGCAAGCGGTGTGTCAGGATATGTCCTAAAAAGGCAATCCATTATAGGGATATAACTGTGATGTCACAGCAAGGGGCAAATATATAACTATGAATGACGATACATTCACGGTCAAAGAACATGGTCGGACAATCTAATAAAAGAATAACGATGGAATCCATCGTAAATAGCAGTCCAGTCATTGTTATTTCAAGGGAGGCGGGCAAGGACCTACCTGTGAAATATATATCCAATAATATAAGGCAATTTGGGTATACGCCTGAGGAGTTCTACTCTGGGGAAAAGAGGTTTGCGGACATAATATACCCCGATGACCGAAAGACTATCCTGAGGGCATTCAAGTGTCTGAGTAAGCAACTTACAAGCCAGGTACATGAATACAGAATAGTCACAAAGTTTGGAGAAACGCGCTACGTTGAAGACAGAATGAATGTTAAGGTCTATGATGGCGACAGCGTACATATCGAAGGCACTATTCTGGACATAACCAAGCGCAAACACGTGGAAATGCTTAGCAGGCAGCCTAGTTCGACTGGAAAGGAGCTCTCTAGGATATCACTTGATGGAGTATTGAACATACTTGTCGCCAATGCAGAAAAAACAAGACCGGGTATCAGATGCGCAGTGATGTTGCTTGATAAGAAGAAGCAGCACATCTGTCGGGTCATAGCACCTAACTTGCCATCATTCTTCATAGAAGCAATGGATGGACTCGAAGTGGGTTATGGCGTTTGTTCCTGCGGCACAGCTCTATATATAGGTGAGCGTGTATTGGTTTCTAATATAGAGGAACACCCATATTGGGCTCGACATAGGGATGTTGCACTGAAGGCAGGTCTTAAGTCCAGCTTTGCAGAACCTATTTTATCTTCAGCTGGAGAGATACTTGGCGTTTTCACGATGTATTCAAACAAATCGTTTGAACCTAAAGAAGCATGTCTTAAGTATCTCAAAGCAAATGCAGACCTTGCTGCCATAGAGATAGAACATCGCGTAGCAAAAGAGAAATTCAAGGCGTCAGAACATAAGTTCAAGACCATATTCAATAATATAAATGATCAAATATATGTTAGTGAACTGAACGGCACTATCATCGATGTAAATCAGATAGTGGTCGATAGCCTTGGCTATTCAAAAGACTATATCCTAAGGTCAGCGCCTTCTGATATCGTTCCATCTTGGTACGTTCAGCGTGCTTCTGCACTGATAAAGGCCATTGAAAAAGACAAGAAGGCCATATATGAAACGGCATCTATCCGCAAGGATGGGTCCATCATACCACTAGAAATAAGCGCTCGAATGATCGATTATGACGGAAAGAGAATGATCCTCTCTGTTGCACGTGATATCACCGAGCGTAAAAAGGCTGAAAAAGCAAAACAACTCAATGAAGCGCGCCTTGAAGCGCTGATCAAGCTAAATGAAATGACAGCCGCCTCACTATATGAGATAGCTGAGTTCACAAAGGAAGAAGCTGTGCGCCTTACTGAAAGTAAGATGGGATACTTGGGCTTCATGAACCTCGATGAGACTGCTGTGATCATGCACCCATGGTCAAATGGTCCATTGGACGAGTATGGAGTTGGAGATACACCCTGCACATACGATTTGAATTTCACTGACCTGTGGAGTGAAGCTGTAAGACAGCGAAAAGCTATCATAGACAATGACCACATTGATAAATGTGACATGAAAGATGACAGCCCTGATGGTAAAGACCTGCTGAAACGGCACATGAGCGTGCCGATATTTGATGGTGACCACATCGTTGCTGTGGTAGGAGTCGGTAACAAGGAGGAGGACTATGATGACTCAGATGTCCAGCAGCTGACCCTCCTGATGCAGGGTATGTGGAAACTTATCCAGCACAAGCAATTGATAGGAGCTTTGAGCAAATATTCAGAAGAACTGGCTAAAGCAAATACTGAGCTTCGTTCAGTGAACATGATAAAAGCTGAGTTTATGGCAGAAAGTGTTGGCAAGTGGAGTGATCCTTTGCATGGATATGATGTATTCGATGACGAAGCCATGCACCTGCTTGACAGGTCACAGAAGAATGCTATATCCACACTCCTGAAAAATTCCGAAAAACTGAAACTCCTTATAGATACTGTACTATACAGTAATATGAAGCAATCAGGAAAAATAGAATATTTATTTGCACCTGTAAATATTGGAAGCCTATTATCGGATACTTTGCTTGACATGATATTGCAGATAGATGAGAAGAAACTGACACTTGAACAGAAAATATCTGCTGGTCTACCCATGGCAAAGGGTGACAGAGAAAAACTTTCAAATATATTTGCGTATCTCATCCATAATGCGATCGACATATCCCCCGAGGGCCATAGTATCAGGATATCCCTCACTGGTGAAGATGATTTTCTCCACATTGCTATTACAGATACAGGCGATGGAATAGATAAGGACCTGATACCACATATGTTCAATAAGGCATATATTGTAAATGAAACGATCGCGAAGATGTATCAGGGTCTTGAATCAAACCTCTATATATGCAAGGAAACTGTTCTAGCACACAATGGCAGTATATGGATAGAAAGCGAGAAAGGAAAGGGAAGCACGGTCCATATAAAGTTGCCTTTGTGGAAAGATGAGATAAATAAAGAGGAAAAGATCTCCACAGATTGATGCAAAAGGCTCAGAGATCTCGGGCAATACGTAACCCTATCCTGCTACTACGCCTCCCTCCAGGAGGATAATAGTACCTGCTTGATGAGCGACAACCTGCTGCAGAGCTCATCCAACTGCCACCGCGCAATACATTGAATACCCTGGTATTGTCCGATCCTCCTTTCCATGCACTGCCATCAATGGGTGCACCTGTATAGTTGTCTTGATACTCATCCTGGACCCATTCCCAAATGTTGCCATGCATATCATGCAAGCCCCATGGGTTCGCTTTCTTCATACCTGAAGGAAAAGCCCCTGTCCCCTCGTTGACAATATACCATGCATAAGCGCTTAGTTCTGCATCATTGTCCCCAAAAGAAAAGCGGGTCTTGGTGTTTGCCCGACATGCATATTCCCACTCAGCTTCCGTGGGTAAGCGATATTTATCAGTATTCTCTGCTTCATTGAGCCTTCTGATGAACTCCTGAGAATCGTACCATGATACTTTATCGACCGGGTTATCCATACCTACGTTCTTTGAAGGATTTACACCCATGATACGGGCCCATTGTTCCTGTGTGACTGTGTATTTACCAAGTAGAAAAGGTATGGAAATGACTACCTTATGTTGGGGACGCTCATTTCTATACCAGTTCTCCTCATCATGAACTGAACCCATGTAGAACTCACCAGGGAGGATGGGCACAAACTCCATACCAATTGGATTGATAAAATTGACCATAGGGGCATGCATAACTTGATCAGACATAGGGAACGACCTCTGTTACTACTGAATACCTGAAAATGATATACAGGCATTGACAGAAACAGGTTTACACTTATTACAGTTATAATCATGCTTTTGATTGAATCAATAGCTTTGTTTTTTGTCTGACCCAGATTTTTCAAAGGAACATGGATGCAGAATATGTATCTGGTACAATCCATTGTTTAAACTGGATTTGAATAATTGATAATAATAATACCGTTCATTGATTACTATGAGTTATTATAAATACCTGTACCCGAATAGCCTATTTTGTCAAAAGGTGATCAATTACCTCATTGACTGGAATCAAGTAGGATGATGGTCTGGTCTGAAGGGAAGAAAATGCCCTTTGTATCACTGACCTGTATCACAGAAAAAAGGAGGCATACTATGGAAAAAAGCGAAATAATCGAAGGACTTACAAACGCAGTAATAAATGGAAAGAAAGATCAGGCTATTGAAATGGCACAAAAGGCCCTTGCAGCCGGAGTCGATCCCTACAATGCAGTTATAGATGGTCTTGCAAAAGGAATGGAAATAATGGGTCAGAGATATGATGCAAAACAGGCATTCATACCGCACCTTCTGATGTCATCCAATGCAATGTACGGAGGTATGGATATACTTACTCCCCACCTCAAGATGGAAAGTGGTTCAAAAAGAGCCGTCCTTATCATCGGTTCTGCAGAAGGAGACGTTCACGACATTGGGAAGAACCTGGTCAAGACCATGATGAGCGCTATTGGATTTGAGGTCATTGACCTGGGTAAGGATGTACCAATAGGCAAATTTGTTGAAGCTGCCATTGAACATAAGGCAGATGTCATATCTGTAAGCACTCTCATGACATCTACAATGGACAACATGGAGAAGACCGTAAAGAGCTTCACTGAGAAGGGCGTCCGGAACAAGGTCAAGATCATAGTTGGCGGAGCACCCATAACACCTGGATTTGCTGCAGAGATAGGAGCAGATGCTTCCAGACCAGATGCAATGGAAGCTGCAAAGTGGGCAAAGGAAGCCGTTGTCGATATGCCTGACAACAGATGGAACTAAGTACACAATAAAGGACCCGTGTGTAATGCTTACATGGGTCCCTTCACTCCATCCATTTTAGAACCACCAAGTAATGTCAGAGTAAATAAGAAGCAAAAATAGAGATGATAAGGAAAAAGAAAAGCTCCGGAAGTTCTGTCACCTCATCCGGAAGCTTTACTTTATAGATATGTATGAAGAATAAAATAACAGCATTTGGAACTATGAGTAGAACATTACATGAAAGGAAACAGGTACTCCTTAATGATGTATGGAACTTTGCAGCTTTTATGCTAATGACCATCTTTTCAGTCCTGATCTTCTATAGCCAAACACAGAACGAACTGCTACCTTTCATCATCCTTGCATCGCTTTGGCTACTCTTCTGGCACAACACAACACTAAAAGGTAAAATAATTCTTGTTATTGCATCATCTTTTGGATATATACATGAACTACTGGGTGTCCACCACGGATATTTCACATACTTAGGAGGGGTCATAGGAGGCGCACCCCTGTGGCTCATTCCCGGATATGGGGCCATATTCTGGTCTTCCCATAATCTTTGTGAGATCTTCCACGACCGATACTCCAAAAAAGCGTGGTTCCCGCGGGTCAACCACTTTATGGTACTGAGCATACTTGCAATGCTTGTGATAGACTATGTATGGCTTGACCTTGCCGCACAGCCTGTGGCAATACTATTAAAGTTTTCCCTTGCACTTATGCTCTTTAATGGATATGATGGCATGAGAATGGCCTTCTTCACTGGTTTTTTCACAGTGCTCACAGAGGTCTCCGGTGAACTACTTGGAACATGGAAGCATCCAGAGTTCTCACTCTTCTCCCTGATGGCGGGATACATATTCTTGTTGTGGGTATGTATCACACTGGCTGACATTGTAAAAGGCCGGAAGCTGTGGGAGAAAAGCGAGGCAACCGCTGCCTTCAGCCTTACTTCATTCTATATACTCTTGTTGCTTGGTATCGTATCGGTATGAGGGCTACTTGTAAATAGACCAATAATAGATGAAATATCATGCATAAGGAGATAGAGAGAGTTTTTAGCCTTCAACAGAAAAAGAGATCATCACTCGCCAGTACAAGTGCCAAGGAAAGGATCGAGAAAATGATGCTCATTGACAGATATCTGCGCAATGGGGAACATGAGGCTGAACTTTACGAAGCGATGTATAAAGATCTCCACAAACCTGAGGTCGAAGTATTTGCCACCGAAATAGGTGTTGTACAGGCTCAGATATCCTATATAAGAAAGCATCTGCAGCAATGGATGCTACAAAAGAAAGTAAGGACACCCCTACCCCTACTTGGGACACGGTCCTATATCCACTACGAACCCCGGGGAGTGGTACTGATCATATCTCCATGGAACTACCCACTGAACCTCTCCCTGGTGCCCCTTGTCTATGCTATTGCCGCTGGTAATGCAGTCATCCTTAAACCCAGTGAGGTTTCACCACATACTTCTGCATTCATAAAGAAAATGATAGAGGAACTATTTGATAAGAGTGAAGTAGCTGTATTTGAAGGTGATGCGACTGTTGCGCAATCATTGCTTCAGCTCCCATTCAACCACATTTTTTTCACAGGTAGCCCGGGAGTAGGTAAGATCGTCATGAGTGCCGCTGCAAAGCACCTGACCACAGTGACCCTGGAACTTGGATCTAAGTCTCCAACTATAATAGATGAGACGGCTGATGTGAAGAAGACGGCCAGAAGCCTTGCATGGGCAAAGTCTGTGAACTGTGGACAAACCTGCATCAGCCCAGACCACGTGATAGTACACGAGTCCAAACACAAGACCTTCATTAAAGAATATATTGATGCTGTGAAGGACTACTATGACCCTGAAGGAAAAGGGATACAGCAGTCTCCAGACTACTGCCGCATTGTCAGTGATGCACATTTTATGAGACTGAAGGGACTCTATGATGATGCTACGGACAAAGGCGCAGACGTGATCTTTGGAGGAGAGTTTGAAAGTGCTGACCGCTTCATTTCCCCAACCCTTCTAAACCAGATAAACTATGATATGGATATTATGCAAGAGGAGATCTTTGGTCCACTATTGCCCGTGATGACATACAAGGATATAGAGCATGCAGTAGAGATGATATCGCACTCCAAGGGTCCACTCACCCTATACATCGCAAGTCGCAACCAAGACAATATAGACCATTTCATAAAGAACAGCACCGCTGGAGGTACTGTGATCAATGACCATATGCTAGGATACAGTAATCCAGCCCTGCCTTTTGGAGGAGTGGGCAACAGCGGCATGGGGAGATCACTGGGAATGCATGGGTTCATAGCCTTCTCCAATGAGCGTGGTGTGATCCACCGTCGGTGGGGTTCAATGGACATGATATATCCACCCTATGACATGAATGTGGAAAAGATCGTAAAGTACGTATACAAATGGATGTGAAAATGCAAGACAAAAGGATAGCACTTATAACAGGGGGAAGTGGTGGAATTGGTATTGAGCTTGCTAAGCTCCTTGCACGGGATGCTTACACCCTGATACTTGTGGCCTTGACAAGGAAAGAGCTGGAAGATGCCAGAGCAGTATTACATACTATCAACCCCGAGATAGATATATTCCTCCTGGAGAAGGACCTCACCAATGCAGAAGCTGCTACACAGATTCATGAGTTCACCAGTGAACATAAGCTAAAGGTAGATGTACTGATAAATTGTGCAGGATTTGGTAGCTGTGGATATGTCAATGACACCGATATCGATGAAGAATTAGCTATGCTACAACTCCATGTCTGCACATTGTACCACCTGACGCGCCTGTATTTACGCGAGATGATAGAAAGAGACGAAGGATATATCATCAATATGGCGTCAATAGCAGCCTTCCAACCAAATCCTGGATTTGCCACATATGGCGCAAGCAAAGCTTTTGTGATGAACTTCAGCAGGGCCCTTAATTATGAGCTAAGGGAAATGAGGTCCATGGTAAAGGTAATGGCCGTCTGTCCTGTTGCAGTCAGAGGTACTGGATTTATGAAAAGGGCGAAGATGGAGCGTATCAGAGCATTCAATTCCTGGATGAATATCATGCCTGAAAAAGTAGCTGCAGAAATATACAAAGGTATGATGCATGGAAAAGACATAGTGGTCCCAGGGAGAGCATTTTCCTTGGGACAAAAAATGGTAAGTCTGCTTCCTGTGAGCTGGAAGATGAAGATATCACGTGCGGAGATGCGTGAGACTATATAATGAACAAAGATTTGAATTGAAAGCGGTATTGGAAATGAATAAAACCCAAGAATGGTGATCAAAATGCAAGTGATAAGTATTAGCTCATTGAAGAATGAGAAAGCAAACTGCATGTTCTGCGGTGACGAGATAATACATGCGACCAAAACCAGCATTGCAAGATGTCATTACTGTGGCATTGAGGAAGAGACCCATACCCTATGCAAAAATGGGCATTATGTATGCAATGAATGTCATACCAGAGATGCTCTTAAGGCTATTGAGAAGATATGCATTGAAACAGACATTCGGGACCCTTTTACCCTAGCTGAGAAAATAATGGAGCACCCCAGTATGCATATGCATGGACCTGAACACCACGCCATGGTGCCAGCCGCCTTCATAGCTGCATACCATAATTTTAAGGGAGAGAAGAATGAAGCACATATTATCGAAGCCATAAAGAGAGGTAGCAAAGTCCCAGGAGGATACTGTGGACTCTATGGAACATGTGGTGCTGGGATTGGAATAGGTATCGCTGTATGTATTTTGATGGATGCGACACCATATACACCTGCAGAGCGCACTCATGCTAATAAGGCCACATCACGTGTTCTAAGCTATATTGCTGACGCTGGAGGAGCCAGATGTTGCAAAAAAGCAACACGCATAGCCATGAGAGAGGGAGTTAGCTATATTTCAGATGTCTTTGCTATACCATGGTCTGAAGAACTGGTAATGGATGTGCATTGCAAATACCAAAAACTCAATAAAGAATGCGATGAGAATTGTGAATTCAAACCCTAATGCCCTTTGGATATGGATAAGATCACGTATATATCAATGAGAGTGGACCTATCCATCCATTAGCCTGCTGAGGACATGACTTTTCAGCATAGAGAAATCTTGGGTTCCGGTAATTGAAATTGAACGGGGGCGTTCAAAAGGTACAGCTATCTCCTCGATGAACCTACCCGGTCTTTTGCTCATGATATAGATGCGATCTGACATGATCAAAGCCTCTTCCACATCATGGGTAACAAAGACAACTGTGTGTCTGTAATCTGCCCATAACTTAAGCAAAAGTTGTTGCATACTGTAGCGCGTCTGAGCATCAAGTGATACAAAAGGCTCATCCATAAGGAGTAGTTTTGGTCCTAGTATGAGCACACGTGCCAAAGCGACCCTTTGTTGCATGCCTCCTGACAGATGTGAAGGATAGTATTTTTCAAAACCGGTGAGCCCTACAGCCTTAATATGCTCAGATACCAGCATTTCCATTCTTTTCTTGCTTTCCTTTCTGAGCTTTAGTCCGTAAGTGATATTATTCTCCACATTGAGCCATGGAAAAAGCACAGGAGACTGGAAAACCACAGCCCGCTCCGGGGAAGGAGCTCTTATGGGATCTCCACGAAATGTAACATGCCCCTCATCCACACCCTCAAAACCTGCAAGTATATTGAGAAATGTAGATTTGCCGCAACCACTGGGTCCAAGAATGCTGACAAACTCACCTTCACGTATCTGGAAACATATATCCTCCAGAACATTTAGGTGCCCTTTATCGCCAATTCCAAAGCTCTTACTTATCCCAGCCGCGTGCAGGATGATATCATTCATGTCTTCCATTTTAAGCTCTCCTGCTTTACAAACTTATTCTTTTGAGTTTGTCTAATCAGAATTTTGCTTTATATCATTATCGCTTTTTTTAAGCATACTCCATTTTCACGTTAATTCCTATATACTGTCCGCCCCTCGGGAAAAACGCGCGCGAATGGCGGCGAGCCGGGGGTTGGACTGTAACAGGGTGCCGAGTCTTTCGTTAGAAGATGCAACCGTGTCTTTCGTTATATCTAGCACGCGTTTACTGTTAATTGTTCATCTGATCAGAAATGGAGGAAATATGAGCTAATAAGACGATCTCCTTTTGAATAAGCAGACAAGTAACATATCACTTAGGCGACCAAACAACCCGATAAACACCATGGATGCCAAGATTATCTCTACTTGCCCCATCATACGCGCATCCATCATCACTGCTCCCAGACCATATGTCACACCTGTAAGCTCGCCAAGGACAAGATACGCCCACGAGATACCAAGTCCCAACCTGAGCCCGGATAATGCCGATGGCATAGCTGCCGGTATGATGACTGTAGTAAACAGTGTCAACCTATTGGCACCAAGCATCCTCCCTGCACGAATTAGTAATGGGGACACCGAAGATGCACCCTGGGCCGCATTCACATAGATAGGAAAAAAAGCTGCCATGGATATCAGGAACAGGGTAGTCCTCTCACCCACACCGAACCAGACCATAGCTATGGGAAGCCACCCAATGCCGGGAATGATACGGATAAGGTGCACTGTTGGGTCCAGAAAGAACTTTGCCGGGGCAATGCGTCCTGTCAGGAAACCCAAGGGGATCCCAATACTTGCAGCAAAACCAAAACCAATAAGTACTCGCCTCACACTGGCAAGCGCATGAGTTGATAATGTACCTGAATACGGTGTGAGACCTGCATGCCCGTATGCAAAATCAAATGCTGCGTGAAACAGACGAGATGGCGAAGGCACAAGATATTGAGGGAGACCTCCTTCCAGAGTTATCATATACCAAAAAATAAAGATAGAAGCTGGAAGGATAAGGCCAACTATATAAGCATAGCATTTACGCTCGATCATAGGTTTTCGCTTTCCATATCCATGCGTGCATGTTCCACAAAGCTCAGGTCAAAGAGTGAACTGATATCAGGTACTTTGTTGATGATACCCAGATCCTTCATTAACAATGCAAGCTCATCTGCCTGTCTGACATAGTTATCATCGATATACCACGAAAGTTCCATGTTATCCAGAGCAAGCTCCAATACTTTCGGATCTGTTCCAAAGTCGGCAGACATGGATATCCATTCAGCGTGGTTCGCATTTAAATGTTCCGTAGCCTTTGCATGGGCGGTAACCAGTGCCTGTATCTTTTCCCGGTCATTCTCTATCATGCTTCTTGTTGTGAGCATACCTGCATTGATGGTTCCCACACTATCCCCATAATATGGGTAAATAAGCACACGTCCGTATCCATTCAGCACTGCTAGTGAGGGATATGGCTCACCACTACAGAAAGCATCCACGGTGCCTTGTGAAAGTGCCTGCCCCATGTCAAAGAAGTCGATGCGTTGAAGGGTCACGTCTTTTTCATGGTCCAATCCTGCTTGTTTTAAGGTTTCAAGCAAGAGAACATGGTGCATTGTGCCTGGTACATAAGCTATCTTTTTCCCTTTAAGGTCCGCAGGTGTGACAATATCTGAATCGTTCCTTACAACTATAGCCGAACATTTGTTGGCAAGTCCACTCACAATGACCACGGGCTCATCCCTGGAAGCAGCTATTATCGCAAGAGCTATGGTCGTCCCCGTCATATCCAGACTTCCGGAAAGTAGAGCTGCTTTCTGGTCACCTGGGTTTGTAAAAGGGAGCACTTCTACAGTATAGCTGTCATTGATGAATTCCTGGTATATGAAGGGCTGAATGGTCTGCGCGGTCTTCCATGTCCCAACCTTCACCTTCTCTGTACCAACAAAGGCACTTCCTGTACATCCCGACATAAAAACAGCAAATGCTATGCACAATACCGCTATTGGATATATGGACGGTACGCCGCCTTTCACCCAGTTTCCCTCCCTGAATGGAAAGTGTATCCTGCATGTCTGAAGTGATCCATGGCTGAATCCAGGCCAAAACCATGCCATTCACCCTTACAGTCAGACCCTTCTCTTGGAATGGCACCTGTCTCGACAACGAGCACATTGGCACCCCATTCAACTGCCAGTCGGGAAGGGGGATGTGCGCATATGTCAGGTGCGTGATATCCAGCGGCAAGGCGTGTCACTGCCACGATCTGTGCATGCCTTCGCTCCGATATCTGAGGATGGTCGCCAAAAGGCGTACCTTGAAGAGGGACCCTTGCCATAACGCCACATAACCTAGTATTGTACTTCATTGCTGTGAGGAAGACATCGGCAATTTCTGCGTTGCTGTGCTCTATACCAACCGGTTCTACCAAATAGGCAAGCTCCAGTGGAGAACTATTGATAGACGACAGGGTTGATATCCTATCCTCTACTTTGAATCTTGTATTGATGCCTTCACGCAATCGGATAGTATGATAGACCATCTGCACCCCGGCTTCTGCCATGGTATCTGCTTCCATTTTATTGAACTCACCGGTATTAACGACGATCTGATACGCACCGGGCACCGAAGCCCGGACATCCCTGACAACCCTAGTCAGTTTATCTATCCCATAGAATTGTGTCGTTCGAAGAGTTACCCATCTCGCACCCATGGACACAAATCTGCGGACAATATCTATGATCTCCTGGGGATCCCTTTCACTTTCCACATTGACGATACCCCATTTACGTCCAAAGGCACAGAAATCACAATTCATAGAACATGTCTTATAATCAACTCCAATGGATGCCCAGACACTTCCTCTGTTGCCTGTTACAGCTGAGGCAACTTCCCGAGCCGCCTTACCAAGCGCTTCAGCATCCTCCGAATCCGGATCTATTGCCAATAGATTGATAATAGTATCACGGTCCAGTCTTTCGCCCATCAAGGCTTTTTCCTTTGCATCTGTAATATAGGACAAGTCCATACACTCCTTTCAATTAAAAAAAAATGCACAAAAGAGATAAGCGGATCAAAAAGGCATCCTTTTGATGTCACTTATCCGCTGATCGAGCTCTGCACCACATTTACATGGTCCATCGATAAGAGAGGTAATATCCCTGGTCCTGTAACGGATCAAAGGCATAGCTCTTCTTCGCAGGCTTGTAACGACCAACTCCCCTTCCTGACCCGGTGGTAAATGCTTCCCCGTAAGAGGATCTATGACCTCCATTAGAAAATCGGGATTATTGAGGTGGAAACCATCCTGACATGCACACTCGATGCCATTGGCAAGTCCAAGTTCTGTCATGCCCCATTGCCTCAATGTGATGCAGCCCCAGACATCCTCTATCTCCTCCCTCATCTCGGGGGTCAGTGGCTCAGATGAACATATGATGGTCTGTATCCCCAACTCACCGGGTTCTATAAGCCCGCGGGCACCCTTTGAAAGATTGTAAAGGAAGGTGGATGTACCAATAATATGGGTTGTTCCTGACCCACGCATGGTGCGTATCTGTGCATCGACATCAAGAGAATCATTGATGACAGACTTGAAGCCACCCAGTGCACATGCTTTGCTCAATACAAGTCCTGGGTCCCAGGTAGCTGTGATGGTCGGATACATTATCTGTAATGTATCTTCCTTTGAACCACCCATCCCCGCCAATTTCAGACCGGATATCACAGAATCAACGATATCCAGCAATTCGTCCTGGGTATATGCCATCCTTTTCAACATATTGGTGGTGCCTGAACTTGTGAATTCCCGGGCGATCTCCTTTCTGGAAACACAAAGGAAGTGGTATGGATGTTCAGCAAGTTGTTGCTGTTCAGTCAATGGCAACCTCTCCAGATCCGCATAACTTGTGATCTGGGATGGTGTGATGCCTGCCTGGGTATAAAGGTCCCTATAAAAGGGACTGTTCTCCATTGCATATTCAAGCAACATCCTGAACCTGAAGAGCTTGTACTCCTTGATGAGATCACGGTCCAACTCCCGCTGGCCAAAGCGCTCTTTCAATTCCTTGGTGTTCTTGATATCGCTCTTTATCCGGGCAAGACCCCATTGTTCCAAAGGATTTCCATATGTGGCGTCTATATGTCTTGAGCTAAGGCGCCTTTTTGCTATATTCATCCTGACCGCGGTATCGATCTTTGTGGCAATGCTCATCAAATACCTCCTGCTACCTTATCAGACCCTTTTGTGCCATTAGGCACTCTGTATAGGAACTTACCATTACAATCGGTCATGTTATAATTGCAAAATGGGACAAACCTACCATCCCGGGTGACTACATGTATGCAACAATGTTCGGCCCGGTCCAGCTCGTATGACCAAACGTCCTGGAAGGCCATCATAGAGATCGTAAGATAGCTGTTCTTACTTTTTTCAATGAAATCTGCCCATCCACCACTGGGACCTGGAATTCCCTGGACGATATCTCCGATGGGTTTCTCACAGCATGAGCCTTTGACTGTGAGCTTGTTCAAAGGTACCTCACAGCATGAGCTTTTGATCACAGGCTGGATCACAGGCTGGATCACAGGCTGGACCAAAGGCGTTTCACAACATGAGTTTTTGACAGATAACTGGCTCAAAGGTACTTCACAACATGAGCTCTTAATAAGCAGATCACCACATGAAGGAGCAGAACTTTCTTTCTCAGCACCCTTCCACCTACCCATTATCGACCTCTTCGTTCTACTTGCCACATCGGTAGCTGATCTTATCACACCCTGTGAAACACTGGTTAGGGGAAGAAAACCATCATTATCGACAATAGCCAGACATGTAGCTCCACAATGGGCGTGTGGCATGAGCGAGGGAGTGAAATTATCTACTTTGAGCTGACCATCGGTTTGCTTTTCTATCTCCTGGAGCAATTCCAATATGGTCACCTTTCCTTCATGCATGGATGGTGCACGACCTGAATAGAACACTGGTTGGAAATGAACCCCCCGGACTGCAGGCACATGTTCACCTGCGAAGCGGATTATCCTACCAACCTCATGAAGATTATAGTTCTTAGCGACCAGTGGCACAAGGACAACACCTATGCCTGCCCTTTCGCATCGTCTGATGACCTCGGCTTTGATGTCGAAGAGTTTCTTTCCGGTACGCTGCATGTAAATGTCATCTGATACACCATCAAAACCAAGATAAATGGCATCGACCCCTGCCGATGTTACCTTGTCAAAGTATTCCTGGTCCTTTGCCATCCTGCGGCCATTGGTGTTCAGTTCTATGTGATCTATACCAACTTCCTTTCCCATTCGAATGATCTCGGGCAGGTCATCCCTGAGTGTTGGTTCCCCTCCCGATATCTGTATACATGTAGGCTTGTTCTGACATTTCATGACCGTCTCGAACATGTGCCGTATCGTATCCATATCGGGATCAAGGGTCTTATCCATTGATGAGCTGGCAAAACAATATGTACAGCCCATATCACATCTGTCTGTCACTTCCACTACCACCAGACATGTATCTTGTTTGTGAGAGGGACAGAGTCCACAATCGAAAGGACAGCCTTTTTCTATATCCGTCAGTGATGCCCTTGCACGCGACCTGTTGACATCGAAACATTCCTCCATCAGGCGGTAATGGTCTACATCTCCACATATGAAACTTGTAAAGCTCCCATGAATGGGGCATGCTTTCTTAATGTAGACCTTTCCCTCCTCAACATACTTGATGCCTTCAATTTTTGCAAGACATTCCGGACAAAGGCTTTCAACTTTACTTATCGTTTCCATCTGTTCCCTCTCTGGTGGTGGTATAAATCTACCTGAAGGACATTTGACCTTCAGGTATTCTTAAGCTCTCTTTTCCTCAAGAATGGATTCTGCGGTTTTAAGGGTCTTTGCCATTCCAGAGGATACATACGTGTCCTTACACTTTGGACAAATGATCCCAAGACCAGGTCTTGTTACCCCAAGATAGTTCATATCAACATTGCGCTCAAGCACACCTTCATTGCATTTTGCACAGGACATGTCTATCTTGTCGTCATATTCAACAGGATTGATAGCTCCTCCGGTTATACCGAGAATGTTCATCTTGTGTGTGTAGACATCAAGTAGCTCTGTGGCAGAATATACAGCGTAGATGGTCAGATTTTCTGAAACACCTTTTGCAATACATGTCTTTCCATCTTTAGATACAAGTTTGCGACCACTGGACTCTGCTTCCTTGATCACGTTTTGGATCTCTTCTTTCCTCACACCATTATCCTTGAGTAAATTATCCGCGTTTTCAGTTATCTTTATGCTCATAAATAGCCCCCGTTATTAGTCTATTTCAATCATCCTCTTTCAGAATTTCTCATACTTTCCGAAATCCTTTGCCGCCTTTACGAGTGCATGGACATTTACAGGTGGAGCATTGGTTGGGCATTCGCATGCTGTACCCAAGATGAATCCTCTGGGACTATCCTTGCCGGCACTGACCTGTTCTTTTGCCTGTGCATAGACCTGTGCAGGCGTACCACGGTCAACCAGTTTTGTATCAACTGTTCCAAAGCAGGTACATCTGTCACCAAAGTGCTTGACGAGCTTTGATGTTGGGAAGATGTTCTGTCCTTCGTATCCTACCTGGACTATTGTAAAGGGACTCATTGGCGCATCCTTCCACATATCGTAGTCATCGGAGTGATTTCCACAAAGGTGATAATAGATACCTGGACCTGCACCTGCGTTCATGACCTTTCTGACGGCCCTTGTAACTGGTTTATAATTGAACCTCTTGATCTGGTCCCTTTCCATAAGATCGCCGCTTGCGATCACAGAACCTGTGATCATGACGTTTGATCCATACCTGTTATATGTTGCCTGGCATGCATTGACCATATGATCTGATGCCTTTGCACATAACTTATCAACAACTTCAGGCTCTGTTATCATCCACATGAATACATCCTCAATGGCAACCCAATTGGTGGCAACCTCCATGGCACCTGCCAATTGTGTAATTGGGGCGAACATCTGTGGGTACTCTTTCTGTACTGTGTCCAAGGCCCTGAAGTGTGTAGTAAGGGTTGGCCCTTTTGCAAGCTCCTCGGGACTTAGGACTTCAAGTTTGTCAACATCCTCAGGGGTCTTAAATGGACGCTTTGTGATGCCTGGTGGAGCATTTGCCTGGACCTTCATTTCCGCTCCATAATCTGCCCCCCAGTAATCTGCATACAGGTAGTGGCCCACCGGGGTCACATCATATAATTCACATGCTGCACAAACCATCCTTACAGCTTCTTCGGGGTTTGAGTAAAAATACCCGGCGTTCTTTCTGAAAAGGGCTGCTGCGTGAGATAGAATGATGGGGTCCACGATAACCCTGTCCGATGGTTTATCCACCCAAGGAGTGGTCCATAATTTTCCTGCATTTTCTATCCAATCTTTATCTATTGGGGTATAATCTTCTGCTGGCATATTTATCACCGATCCGTATTATTCTTCAGGGGATGGGTCATACAACCGTACTACCACCCTGAGATCAAGGTCGATCCTTTAGCCGATCATGTATATTTGCCATGATTGCCAACAAAACCTATCAGGATACTGCTATATATAATAACTTGCAGTAATCAATCTACAGCACTATTATTATCAAACCACATGACTGTGTTCTGAATTACAGATTTTGCCAGTTATGTGTTCCAAGACAAAAGTACTTGGAATATTCCCATAGGAGTCAAAAATAATACCTTCGATAATATCAAGGCCTTTGTCCGGTTACTGTAAAAACGACACAGACAAAAATAAGGACCTGTTAAAAAAAAGAAATAAGGTGAGTGTTCACCTTATGGATATAGTATTATGTTCTCTTTTATACCGTATGAGGACGGTGTCACAAACTCAGCAACCGTAGTAGCTCCAGCCTCAGGGGTCAGCACCAGGTTCATTGTGGTCCTTGGTGCAATGACCAGACCACTGTCCTTAAGCCCGGTGACTGCGAAAGGTCCAACCTTTGTATGAGCAATGTCAGCAGAAGCTGTGGTAGCTATATAGAACACCGCAAGGTCTCCCGTGTTCATGACAGGCTTCTCCTGGGAGAAGGAACCATCTTCATCACGCACTTTCTCGACGGTAAAGAAATACTTAGCATTAGCTCCTGGGGTCGTCTGAGTATCATTCAATAGCTGTACCGTATTCTTATCTGTGGCACCTGCACTGAAATTGGCCATCCCCTTCCCATAGAGCTTCTGGTTATTGGCATATACCAGATTGTTCGTTGAACTGCCGTCGGTAATAGTGATGACAAGCTGGTTCACGTCCACAGGAGAGCTGCCTACGTTCAGTCCTACACTAAGCTTCAATAAAGAGATATTACCAGCAATATCCGTACCTGGACCACTTGCACGGATCCCTTCAATGGACTTGATCATCATGTTAGATGACACTTCCTGGGTGGACTGCTTACCGGTCTGTTGCGCCTTCTGTTGCAGGATACCAGAGGTCTGAATGAGCACGGCCGCAGCAACTGCAGCTACCAGTACCATTGCTATGAAGATGATAAGGGTACCGATACCCACCTGAGCCCGTGTATCCTGCTTCAGATACTTTTTGTTAGCTTTCATTTAAACCCTCTCCTTAAAAGAAAACATGTACAGAGGACTGTACAGGCCTTCTGATCACGGATACAGTTGTACGTTCTCCTTGACACCATAGGATGAGGGTGTAACGAACTCGGCAACTGATGTTGCACCAGCCTCAGGGGTGAGCACAATGTTGATAGTGGTCCTTGGGACAACCCTAAGTCCGGAGGATTTCAGGTCACCATTTACTGGAGTAAGGGCATTATTAGATTCTGCGGAATCAGATACTGTGCCTATGTATACCATGATAAGGTCACCTGTGTTCATTACAGGATTACCCTGCGAGAATGAAAGGTCCTCATCACGGATCTTACCTACTGAAAAGAAGCGCTTGGAGTTGTTCACATTACTGCTAGCATCCGTAAGTAAAAACATAAGATTATCAGTTGAAGTATTTGATGCATTAAAACCATTCATTACATTACCATATGTCTTGCTATTCCCTGCATACACTAGATTATGGGATGTCGTACCATCGGTGACAGAGATGACCATCTGATTTATGTCAACAGGAGAGCTACCTACGTTCAGTCCCAGCTGGATCTTCAACAGGTCGATGGTACCAGATAATGTAATACCAGTTTTTGCACGTACGCCTTCGATGTTCTTGATCATCAGGTTAGCTGATACTTCCTGGGTAGACTGTTTACCGGTCTGTTGCGCTTTCTGTTGCAATATACCGGAGGTCTGGATGAGCACGGCAGCTGCGACGGCTGCCACAAGCACCATGGCTATGAAGATGATGAGGGTACCGATACCCACCTGGGCCTTGGTGTCGTTCTTCATTGAGTGTATTCTATTTGCTTTCATGTACAATCCTCTTATTATCCAAATTTCAATTGGATTATGTTAATAATATATTATTATATAATATAAATACTATGTGGTTGGAAATATTAAACATCAAACCATTTTTAATAAATGCTATCTTGTAGCCATTGGAACTGAAAAGAAAAAGAAATAAGGTGAGTGTTCACCTTATGGATATAGTATTATGTTCTCTTTTATACCGTATGAGGACGGTGTCACAAACTCAGCAACCGTAGTAGCTCCAGCCTCAGGGGTCAGCACCAGGTTCATTGTGGTCCTTGGTGCAATGACCAGACCACTGTCCTTAAGCCCGGTGACTGCGAAAGGTCCAACCTTTGTATGAGCAATGTCAGCAGAAGCTGTGGTAGCTATATAGAACACCGCAAGGTCTCCCGTGTTCATGACAGGCTTCTCCTGGGAGAAGGAACCATCTTCATCACGCACTTTCTCGACGGTAAAGAAATACTTAGCATTAGCTCCTGGGGTCGTCTGAGTATCATTCAATAGCTGTACCGTATTCTTATCTGTGGCACCTGCACTGAAATTGGCCATCCCCTTCCCATAGAGCTTCTGGTTATTGGCATATACCAGATTGTTCGTTGAACTGCCGTCGGTAATAGTGATGACAAGCTGGTTCACGTCCACAGGAGAGCTGCCTACGTTCAGTCCTACACTAAGCTTCAATAAAGAGATATTACCAGCAATATCCGTACCTGGACCACTTGCACGGATCCCTTCAATGGACTTGATCATCATGTTAGATGACACTTCCTGGGTGGACTGCTTACCGGTCTGTTGCGCCTTCTGTTGCAGGATACCAGAGGTCTGAATGAGCACGGCCGCAGCAACTGCAGCTACCAGTACCATTGCTATGAAGATGATAAGGGTACCGATACCCACCTGAGCCCGTGTATCCTGCTTCAGATACTTTTTGTTAGCTTTCATTTAAACCCTCTCCTTAAAAGAAAACATGTACAGAGGACTGTACAGGCCTTCTGATCACGGATACAGTTGTACGTTCTCCTTGACACCATAGGATGAGGGTGTAACGAACTCGGCAACTGATGTTGCACCAGCCTCAGGGGTGAGCACAATGTTGATAGTGGTCCTTGGGACAACCCTAAGTCCGGAGGATTTCAGGTCACCATTTACTGGAGTAAGGGCATTATTAGATTCTGCGGAATCAGATACTGTGCCTATGTATACCATGATAAGGTCACCTGTGTTCATTACAGGATTACCCTGCGAGAATGAAAGGTCCTCATCACGGATCTTACCTACTGAAAAGAAGCGCTTGGAGTTGTTCACATTACTGCTAGCATCCGTAAGTAAAAACATAAGATTATCAGTTGAAGTATTTGATGCATTAAAACCATTCATTACATTACCATATGTCTTGCTATTCCCTGCATACACTAGATTATGGGATGTCGTACCATCGGTGACAGAGATGACCATCTGATTTATGTCAACAGGAGAGCTACCTACGTTCAGTCCCAGCTGGATCTTCAACAGGTCGATGGTACCAGATAATGTAATACCAGTTTTTGCACGTACGCCTTCGATGTTCTTGATCATCAGGTTAGCTGATACTTCCTGGGTAGACTGTTTACCGGTCTGTTGCGCTTTCTGTTGCAATATACCGGAGGTCTGGATGAGCACGGCAGCTGCGACGGCTGCCACAAGCACCATGGCTATGAAGATGATGAGGGTACCGATACCCACCTGGGCCTTGGTGTCGTTCTTCATTGAGTGTATTCTATTTGCTTTCATGTACAATCCTCTTATTATCCAAAGTTCAATTAGATTGTATCAATATTATATTAATAACTTATATAAATACGATGTGGTTGGAAATATTAAACATCAAACCAAGTAGATGAAAATAGATACATAAGAACAGCTAATTGTGTTAAAATGGGGAAGAAAAGACAAAGAAGAGGGCGCACACGATGATGAGGAGGCGAGCTGGATATCAGATACAACACAAACTGTCCTGGAACTCATTTTGTAATTTATTTCAAGTGGTCTTGCCACATGCCCCTGTGTGCCATTATCCCTTTGAGGGGGCGCCCCCATCTCTAAAACCAGGTGCTTGGCCTGCGCGCGCGTTCTGACCGAACCCTGGAAGTGTTTATTAGAACAGGGGCCCATTGTCTTAAATGGAACGGGAGAGAGATGGGAAAAATAAAAGGAAAGGGAACAGAAGGCCAATTCACTGTTCGAACAACTGGTCCACGAACCATACGGGGTCGAACTTCTGCAGGTCATCGTAACCCTGACCCATGCCTAGGAAAATGATAGGCTTGCCTGTGATGTAGGCTATGGATATGGCTGCTCCACCCTTGGCATCCGCATCGGTCTTTGTGAGGATGGAACCACTGAGGGGGACCGCTGCGTTGAAAAGAGCAGCCCTTTCCACAGCATCGTTACCTGCCACGGCCTCATCTACGAAGATGAGTAGATCAGGAGGGCTTACACGGCATATCTTCTTGAGCTGCTCCATGAGATTGATATTGGTATGCATACGGCCTGCCGTGTCGGAAAGCACGACATCCGCCTTGTTCGCCCTGGCATGCTGCATGGCATCATAGACAACAGCTGCTGGGTCGCCTTGTTCCTGGTGCTTGATTACCTTGACACCAAGCTTCTTCCCGTGGATGGCTATCTGGTCAATGGCACCTGCCCTGAAGGTATCACCTGCGGCAAGGACCACGGAATAGCCCTGGTCGGTCAGGCGTTTGGCAAGCTTTGCAATGGAGGTGGTCTTACCTGTACCATTGATACCTGCAAAAACAATGTGCACTGGTTTTTGAGCATCCCGGACATAGTCATCAAAATCAAAGACATTGGCGCTCATTACATCGAGGATGGCTTTACGGAGTGCTTTTTCCACTATCTCCCCTGTATCTTTGCCAATGCGGCGACGGGTACCGGTCAACTGGTCCCGGACAGAGCCTGTGATAGCTTCTGCCACAGAGAGAGCGATATCACTTTCCATAAGCGACATTTGTAGGTCCCAGAGAGGTTCCTCGAGATCGTCCTCGTCCAGGATGAATTCACGCTCAATGACAAAGGCCTTGGCCTTCTGGAAGAAACTGGCCTTCTTTGCTTTTTCGTGCGTGACCTCCGATGCATGGGTAGTTGGCGCAACAGGTGTATGCTTTTGCCCTGTGGTCGGGTGTTGCACATGAGCGACAGGGGCAGGACCATGTCCTACAGACTTTGGTGTTGCCTTTTTATCCAAAGATGAGGTCTTCTCATCCACAGGAACATGCGCCGCTGAAGGCTCCGCAGGTGCGTGATCGGGTGAGGATACTTCGACCTCGATAGCCTTCTCATCGATCTTACTGCCTATCTTGTCCCTGAAACTGCTGAGCTTTGCCTTGAGCTTACTGAACACTTGTCACAACCCCTGAATTGCAAAAATGAACGATGGCCTCATCCGGGGGACTGGGGACGAGCCTGGGATTGTTGCTGTCTGGAAATATAGGCCTCGATGGACTGTATCTGCTGTGCAATGCGATTCACAGCTTCCGCCATGTTCTCAAAAGCCTTCTCAAGCTTTTCCCGGCGCCCTTCCATGAACTCCTTGGCATCGGCAAGTGAACGCTCAACACTGATACCGGCGCCTATGTCGACCAATACGGTGTCCACCCTTGCGATATTTGCATATACAAATGAACCAGAACCAATAGGGACCTTGACCTCAGTACCTTCATTGACGGTAGACAATACCTCAATGGTGCTCAGGGCTTTGCTACAGTCCCCAACGGACACCCTTATCATGTTCATCTGTTGCTGGAGCATCTCTGCGCGCTTCTGAAGTTCACGATACTGCATTGCAATTGCCCGTGGGTCCTGTTCATTTATATCGGACATGGATCATGCCTCTTGTATGCTCTCTATCCTGATATAGTTCCTTTTGATGCCGTGCTTGCTCCCAAAAAGGGAATATACCTTAGTCAGGGCATTCTTCTCATTCTGGCTTTCAACATCCTTTGTGAATTTTGCCCATTGGATACCTGCTTTAAAAGTACCTTTTACCTGATAATTCTTCATATTCGATCACCTTTCTGATAACGTCCTAAAACCGTAAAATTTAGAAACCAAGGGCATCCTCTATCCGCCCAAGCTCATGCCCGGTGGTCTGTGTACCTGCCACATAACCCTTGGTATTTGCCAAAACGCCTGAACCCACCATCTGAGTACCAAAGTTGCTTGTACCAAGGTCCACTGGAAGGTCGAACAGGTCCTCAATAAGACCCAATTCCTCAGTACTGACCCTGGGATGTAAGAGAAGACCCCTGTTGGTTGCAACACCTGCCATGCCCACGGTCCTGATGCCACCTATAGTACCCCGGCGCACATCCACCTTGAGGGCCTCTGCAACGGCGTCCACTGCCCTATCGGTCATTTCTGGATGTACCAATGCCGCGGTATCATTGGCAAGTACGATATTGCCGATAGCATTCAGCTTACTGGGTACATAGTGCACGGGAAGACCGATGTCATCGGCACCCTTGAAAGTACTATGTCCGGCAACAAGCAGACCACTGGAATTACCACGGCAGAGTGCACCTACCACAATACTGCCACTGACAAGTGTAGGGAAGACCCGCACACCAAGAAGTGATCCCAGTGTGTCACAGATATCCACCCTTGTACCCAGAGGCACAAGTGCAACATCTTCAGTACACGTTGAAAAAGCCCCGATTATGGGGCTCTCGTTGATATTCAAAGTACGTATCATTATATGCCTTTCAGATGGGGAGGGGCATGCGCTTATGCAAGCTCTGCCTGGACTTCTCCATCCTCGAACTTCGCAGCCCGTACACGGATAGAGAGTGGAGGCTTCCCATTACCCCTTGACCATACTTTTTCATTGATGGTCTTGTCTAATTTTACCTGCCCTGGCTGGACCTTCATGTGTTTCACAAGGTATTCCCTGATGACACTGACAGCCCTGTCCGATCTTTTCCATCTCGGCACTGATTTTACACAGCGCAGAGGAATAGTATAGATCTGTTCTTTTACTGCATTATCTACCATGAACATCACCGATTACTTCACATCAAGCTTGCTTCTTCTCCAGCTTCTTCTCTTGGGATGGCCGGAGACCTTTCTGTTCGTCTTGACAATGACCCACACCGGAACCCTGTGGTTCTGCCTGTGTGCCTTGGCCAGCCTCATCTTCTGTCCTTTACTTTTTTGGCTCACTAGTCTCACCTTAAATATAAATGTTGATTGTTAAATATAATGTACTCAAAGTATATTGAAACAAGGTCTCAGTCTATAACATGATCATTCTATAAATCCTTAATCATGCCCTGACCAAACCTGCCCCCTTACTTGCAATGCGTTCCACCACATGTGATTGGGTATGCCTGGGAAACAGTTCACTTACCATTTGTTCACCGCCCCTTCTGCGGACCAGTTCCCGAAGTTCGGTCTCATAGTCCGCCTTGATCACATTATCGCTTAGGTCCTCCTCGATACGGAGATGCTTGTTGACCATCTCGTGGATGGCCCCATAGCCAAATCCTTTCAAAGGAGACATATAACTGACCCCATACCGGTCCTCAATGCTCCTTATCCGGGACATCTCAAGCACGGGTACACGATCATCACGTCTGACACCGTCAGCAATGAGCTTTACACCCCTTTCAGATGCAAGAGACTCAATAGCTGCCTGATGGATATGATTAATAGCACTTCGGGGGTACCTATCCTGCAAGAGCAAGGCATATGCCTGCTCAAGCACCATCACATCAAGCCTCAAGACCCTGTGTACAAATCCCAATTTCTCAGCAACCTCCCTGCCAATATCCCCTACGGGAAGCAAGGAAAAGCTACATGTCACGAGTTCAACATCAAAGAAGGGTTCAAGCAGAATTGCTGCAAGTGAACTGTCCTTACCTCCGCTGAACAAAATTGAGACCCGCATCAAAAGACCCGCATCAGACCTAAATACGCTTTATTGTAGTTTCACGCTTTTTGGGCTGCACCTGAATGAGGAGCTGCTTGAGCTTTTCATCGTCTATCTTGGTTTGTAACCTTCCATTTTGTGCAAGTGTTATCAATTGGTTCTCAAGCTGCTCTACCATCTCTTTACGCGACATTTTCAAAGTGGTCAAACGCTCGCGGGCTTCTGGTGTAAGGATCTGGCGAAGCAATGCCTGTCTCTTTGCCTCCATATCAGCCCGTGCCTGCTCCTGTTGCATTGCCGCCTGCATGTCGCCTGGCTGCATTGAAGCTGCCTGTTGCTGTTGAAGTTGTTCAAGCCGTCTTCTTCTGATCTCGTCAATATCATCCGCCATAGAGATCACCTCCGTGATAAAGAGATGTCATCGTTGCATCCATATACTTCACGTAACATACACATGGTACATCAGTACTTTGCAAGACCTGGGATCTTCTCCACTAGTTCCTGCTTGACCTCATAGGCGGAATTGTCCAGGAAGGACTGACCTTTAGGGGATACCACACGACCACTTTTGAGGGAGCGTACAAATCCTGCCGCTTCAAGCTGCTGGAGTGCTTCTCTTGCAATGGACCCACTGCCCTTGACCTTGTGGTTGGGAGCAGAACCCATGTTCTTGATACCGCCGTAAACGGAACGCAATCTCTCCACGCCGATAGGTCCTTGGGTGTAAACTGTCCTCAGAACAGCGGCACAGCGGGTATACCACCAGTCATTATCGGTTGGGGGTAACTCCTTGTGTGCACCTGTCTTGACGTAGGGGGCCCATTCAGGCGGATTTACCGTATCATTTTCTTTTAACTTCTCTGCCACCTTACTGATCAGTGCGGCTGCAGGAACATCATATGCAGTTGTCATTAATTACTCTCCTGAAAACTTAGCTAGATATCTATTCCGGACTCAATGGAACAGACTTTCGTTCGTGCTGGAGTTGTTGCATTTAACTCATGAGTAGTATATACATTTTTCGGCCACTGTGTCACACACCCGTCAAACCCTGAACGGAAGTGGCAAAAAAGAAAAAAGGAACGGGGCGTGTAGCAGCCCTTATCATCCATCACATCTGGAAGGTTTGCTCCCGAGCAGGTCCCACGGAAATATAGCTGAAGGGTACCCCCATGACATGTTCAAGATAGAACACATATTCCTGTGCAGCCCCAGGTAGCTCATCAAAGCTCTTGACACCGGTCAGATCGCCCTCCCATCCCGGAAGGTCTACGTATACTGGCTCACAGCGGGCAAGTTCATCTGTCCCCTCGGGAGGATAAACAATGACCCGACCATCCAGCTTGTATGATACACAAACCCGAATAGGATCAAGCCCTGAGAGCACATCCAATTTTGTAAGGGCCAGTGAAGTATAGCCATTTAGATAGATAGCCTTCCTGAGCAAAGGAAGATCGAACCATCCACAGCGCCGTGCTCTGCCTGTGGTTGTACCAAACTCCATCCCTACCTGCTGAATAGTGTGGCCAACCTCATCAGTGAGCTCTGTAGGAAGAGGACCTTCACCCACACGGGTGATATATGCCTTGACAATACCAAGCACATCGGTGACCTTGGTCGGACCAACACCCAGACCTGAACACGCTGAACCCGCGATCGTGCTGGACGATGTCACAAACTTCTGTGTACCGTGTATAACATCAAGGTGGGTACCCTGTGCCCCCTCAGCAAGTACCTTTTTGCCTTCATCCAATGCCTTGTTTATCTCATAGGACACATCGGTCACATAGGGGGCAAGCCTGCGGCCAAGTGCCAGATACTTATCGATAAGCTCTTTGCGCATAACTATAGAAGCATCACCTCCAAGCTCCCGGATAGCTGCTTCCTTTGATGGGGCAAGCTCAGAAAGCCTCTTCATAAGCTTGGACGGGTCTGTAAGGTCAGCCATGCGTATCTCATCCCTTGCAACCTTATCCACATAGGCAAAACCTATCCCACGCTTGGTAGTACCTATCTTCTCGGACCTTGCAGACTCCTTCAACCCATCAAGTTCCACATGATAGGGCATGATGATACTGGTCTTTGCATCCACACCAAGCTTTTCAGGACCAAGGACAAGACCACCATCTGCCAGTTTATCCATTTCCCGTGCGAGCACTTCAGGGTTAAGTACGGTCCCTGGCCCAATGAGCACTCTTGAACCCTGGAGGAATCCTGAAGGGATAAGATGAAGCTTATATACATCAGCTCCAACTTTCACCGTATGACCTGCATTGTCCCCACCCTGAAAACGAACTATAAGGTCATAGTCACCGGAGATCAGATCAACTATCTTTCCTTTTCCTTCGTCGCCAAATTGCGAACCTGTAATGATCGTGAACATGATGATGGATTATGCCTACAGGCTTAATAACGTTTTGATTGCCCTTAAAAAGCCTCATCGAATACAACCATGCGCGTGCCATCGTCAAAGGTGACAGCATTACCAGCACGATAGCAACGTAGGGCCTTTGCCATGCTCATATCAACAAGTGTATCAATGAGCTTCTCGGCAAGATTAAGGGTTACATTGAACTCGGACTGGAGCATATACAATGCATCTGAGCGCCTGATAGAATAATTACAAAATGAAGACCTTTTATCAGATGTACAGGATACATAGCTTTCACAGCGGATCACCCGCGAACTGTTCCTGAAATGAATAGCAAGTCCTTGCCATGAGTAAACGTTGTGCATACCTCTTATACCATATATATTGCCTTTAACACGTTCCTTAGGAATAGCCATACACTAATATAGTGTTTTGTTTTATAATTATCTTTCCATACTACGTGTGTGGACAACTGTCTTCAAATACACATAAACAAAGATTGCAAACCAAACTGGGAAAATGATGTAGCCTGCATATTCATGCATTGTCCATGTGGCTGAAGAGCCATAGAAATAGCTTACAGCAAGCAGGAAGACCAGGCGAAGGACATTCTGAAAAGAAGTACCGGCAAGTCCAAATAAAAATAGCGGAAACAGATATTTTGATGGGGGCCTGATATCGATAAGCATAAGTGCGAACACGGTGAGGAAGATCGCAAGAGAGGCACTACCTGAGCATCCTGCGTCTATGTAGTAATAGTTCCGGTTACCTTCAATATTAAGTACGTGTAAAACTTGACCTTCATAACCCACGGAAAAGAAAAGGCCTGCAACACCGGATACAATTCGAGTAGTAAGAAGAGCAAAGGCATCGCCTGCCAGTGCGTCGAGCACTATTGGAAACGAAATGGAAAAGCCATATACAAATACAAGTATTGCAGGCAAGGATGCTGCAGCTCCATAGAAGATGATGAAAACACCTATGAAGATAAGGAGTACCTTAAAGATGACAAAGGCAAGGTTATAGGACAGGGGAAGAAATAAAGCAATGACACATATCAATATGCCAATATACCTATAGGTTGGATCTGCAGGAAGAGCCTTATGCGATATTTGCTCTAGCACCTTATCTTTCTTGGTCCAACCAAAAACAAAGCAGAGCATCAAAATGACAAGAGGATGACCTGCGATCTCATAAGATAGTAGATTGGGATCTGATATATGGATATTGTAGAGAAATGAAATTGAAGAAATGAGCGAAGATGCGACAAACCATAAAAGCAACTTTTTGTCCATGAACACTAATCCTTCCTTGCATAATAATAAATGGCCGCACGAGCAAAAATGCTACGTACAACCAGAAAACGCCCATCAGGGCTTAACTGTGAAAGATGCCTCTTCGTAGGGTTCTATACTTTCATCCATGAAAACAACGAACTTTACGATCCTAGGCACTGATTCTGGCACAACATCCACCTGATAGGTGAAATCCTTACCACTTGTAACAACGATCTCATCTATGCTATTCCTAAGTGTCCCATCGATATAACGATTTATAGTAAAATTATGGTCGACGCTGTCGCGATTTGTGATCTTGACCGACACCTTGGAGAAATTGCCTGCCACATCATTGTGAAGGTCCATACGATTGATCTCCACAAGTGGTTTGGAGGATGCAAGGTCCAGAACACCGGACAATGCACCCTGTGCAAACAACACAAGAAGAGCTGCTAGGACCAATAGTAAAAAAATATAGATGGTCCTGCTCTTATCTTCTGCCATTTAAAGTGAACCTACCATTCTTCTGCGCATTGTGAAGTACAAGCCACCGATTGCAAGGGATACCAATGCTCCGAATGCGAACTCAGGCAGTTTTGCTACCTGGAAGACACCGTAACTCTTGGTAATTCCGCCGACACCAAATTCCTTTGCTGTGATGGTCCAAGTACCATCGGTCTCAGGAGCATGATAGTCTACATAGTAACCGGAGTTCAAAGTAGATACTTCAGCAATCCTGCTTACAGAGCCCTCAGCATCCTTCCAGACGAACTGCATCTCAAAGGATGGGGAGTAAACTGGAGGGACCTTGTCTGTGACAATGCCACCGAGCACAAATGCATTGGCCTCTGTCTCATCGAAGTTACCGGTGATCGTGTGAACTGGTGATGCTGCTGCAATGGAGATCATCCCTGCAAGCACTACCAACAGTATGCTTAATCTGACTGCCTTCATTTATCCCACCTTCCCTATTATCAGAGCTATCTGTGTGAACACCATGCCCACAAAGATAATGAACAATACGCCGGAGAGCCTGGAGAACCTGACCCTGAGGTTACCAAGTACCTTAACGGACTTGCCCTGGAGACGTGGTTCTGTGAGTTCTAGATAGATCAGCATCAGTATGAGTACTACTGAGAAGATCACACCAATGTTCAATGCTGAGCCAGATGTGAATGACTGGTCATAGTATGACATGGTTGTCATTGAGGTCATCACAGTTGTAGAGAAGCTTGCGAATGAAACAAAGCTGCTCCATACCTGTGGAGGATATGCTGGCAGAGAGATATACTCTGTGTAATCCTTGTCACCAACAGAGGACTTGACCATAAAGGTGATCTGCTCGCCCATCTCTAATGGGTTCACATACGTATACTGATATTTCTTGGATGAGGATGGTGACAACAATGCACTACCTTCCATCACAAGCTCACCGTTGGCATACAGCTGATAGTCACTATTTGCCGCAGATGCAGAGGGGTTGTTCAGATTGAATGACACTTGCAGAGGTTCGCCTTCAACAGGCACCTGAGGGAATACGGATACTGCCAGAGGTGCTGATGTGTCGTGCAGACCAACAAGCAAGCTTGCCATTAATATTGTGGCGAATGCCACTACGAATATCTTTGAGCTATATTTTTGTATGCTACCACCGACCTTGTCGTTTCTTAGGAAAAGACCACCCGTATTGAGCCATATTTATGTTTATGAGATCTTACAGGCATTCATGATCCTAGTCTTGATACAGTGCAATTTTGGGTTTGAAACTATATATACATTATCATTGAAACATATAGGTCTTCTAAAATAATAGTAACAGAAGGACCTGCTATTCTGAACATGTTTTATACCATGAACCCATGACCATGGAAAAACCTAATCCAGTATTTTACAAGTGAACCAGAGGATATGCAAGAACCATGCCAATATCTATATATAAGGACTGAACCCTATAATATTGATTTGTGGAATTAAAAAAGTATAACTTTAACGGGACCCAAGCCACAACATTCATTCTGCTGATATTCATAGCAATAGTGATATCGCAGTATGTTTTCGTCTACATGGACGTGGCATATGGTATATTGATCTGCCTTATAATCACACTACTGATATACATAATGATATCTGTGGTCGGCATGGACAGAAAATTTATAAAAAGTGCAGAGTCACTGGCACTTATACCGGTATACGTACTATTCACATCATCCCTGCCATGGTTCTTCATCAATCAGAACCTTTTGTTGCCTGCTGTATACTCCACTATATTAGCACTTTGCTTCTGGCACATGCATGAACATGATATAAAGCCCTCGTCCATAGGCTTTGTCACCGACAAGTTGTTCAAATACATCATACTCGGCGCAATAATAGGGTTCATGACCGGATGGGTGGAATACTGGGTACTCAAGATCCCCCCCGCATTCCCGGCATTTGAGGTCAAGTACTTGGTAAGGGACCTATTCTACATGACATTCTTTGTCGGCCTGGGAGAAGAGTTACTGTTCAGGGGACTCATCCAAAGAGATCTCATCGAAGCCTATGGGGTCAACAAAGGGATACTTGGACAGGCATTCCTGTTTGGTATCATGCATATGACATGGAGATCCCCATTGGAAGTATTATTCACCTTTGTTGCAGGACTTATGTTTGGCATACTTTACCACAAGACAGGTAGTCTAACAGCCCCGATAGTGTTCCACGGAGTGAACAACACCATGCTGGTCTCTGTATTACCATACCTGTTCAATGGCATGCTCTTCTGAGGTGGGCCGTGGGAACCGTGAAAGTATGCATAAGGGTAGACATTGACACTGTAAGGGACGTACAGGTATTGCCACATGTACTTGACATACTTAGGGAACATGACATGATTGCCACATTCTTCATCACTACAGGAACTGATAATACATACAGGAACTACAAGAACTATAGAAATCCATTAAAACTCATTAAAAAAAAAGCCTTCATCCAACACGGTCCGGCGCAGATGATCAGAGGACTGTTCCACAAACAAAATATAGAACAAGTAAATGGTGCTACACAAGTAATCGAAGAAGGACATGAGCTAGGCCTGCATGGCTATGACCATTACCACTGGATGAACACCCTGTGTGGAAAAAGCCAGAGCGAAATTGAAGAATGGATCACACTGGGATGCAAACTTTTCAGGGAGGCTTTCGGCTATACCCCTACATCTTTTTCCTCCCCGGGATTCACAGTGGACGATAATTTTCTGGCAGCCCTTGATACATTTGATTTTGAATACTCCAGTGACTTCAGAGGAAATGAAGCATTCTACCCCAACACTAAGGCACACCCCTATAACACACTCCAATTACCGGTTGCCTTGAAGTCAATAGGAGAAATGGAATACGAAGGACAGTCCGATGATGAAATATATCATACCTATGTCCGTGGACTGGAAAAAGCCCAGAGCTTCATGGTGATATACATGCACCCATCCTTTGAACCCATTATGAAGAAACAACTACTGAATAGGATACTGGACCATATTACAGCAAATCCACGCTTTGAGAACATCACAATGCAACAACTTGCAAAAAGCATGAGGAAACGGGCTGAATGAAGATACTCCAGATCTATGAGCTACCCCCACATGGGGACACCGGTACAGGTGGTATCGAAGTGGCCATAATGGAGACATCCAGACAACTGGTATCCCTCGGTCACGAAGTAAGCATACTGACAGGAGCAAAGGACAAAGCTGGGACCATCACCATCGATGGGGTACGCATTATAAGTGTAGACATGATGGGAATTATGGAAAAGACCTGGAAAGGGGCTAAACTTTCCTTTGCCAGACAATTGTTCTTTCCAATTGCTGTATTTTTTAACCGCTCCGACATACCGAAGATGGATGTATACCATGGTCACATATACACATCGGGCATGGTTGCTGCATATCTTGCACACCGGCACCATGGTGTTGCCATCAACACTATCCACGGCTCATACTACCCCATGTGGCATGAACTGACAAACCCCATTGCTGCCACATTCTACAGGACGGCTGAGCGTATCCTTGCCCCCATGCTTGCAAAGATCTGCCAGCTACAACTCCATACCGGAGACTACTTTGCCAGACAGGTGCTAGAATGGGGCGCATCTGAACATAAGGTAAAGACGATCCATAACGGAGTGGACACCGAACGCTTCAAACCAAGAAACACAGGAATGCCAGAGAACCTGTATATACCCGATAGGTCACCTGTAATAATCACCGCCCGGCGTCTTGTGAAAAAGAACGGTGTAGAATATCTGATAAGAGCAATAGGACACGTATTGAAAGAAGAGGATTGTCATCTGGTGATCATAGGAGATGGAGAGGAAGCCGAGTCCCTTAGAGCTTTGGTGCAGGAGTTTGACATCGGAAGACACGTTCATTTCATGGGATTCATACCACATGACCAACTTGCGCCATATTTGAACATAGCAGACATAGCCGTCGTTCCAAGCCTTATGGAAGCATCCAGCCTGTTCATGCTAGAAGCTATGGCTATGGGAAAACCAGTCATAGCTACCAATGCAGGAGGATTACCTGAAGTACTTGACCCATCCATTGGCATGCTTGTTGAACCCATGGATGATAAAGGTCTGGCCCTTGCGATACTGGAGCTTATCAGGAACGAAGGAAAAAGAGTGGAACTTGGAAAGCATGCAAGGCGCTATGTAGAAGATAAACAATCCTGGTATGCCGTTACCAGAAGAATGGAATCCGAGTATGAGAGATGTTTAAAGGAACTCCACAAGTGATTATGCTATCTTTCCGCATGTCGTCATCATAGCTAATAATTGCTAGATTCCTCATCTGTCAGCTATAAGATCTCCCATAGCACTTTTATCATGTGCGGGACTTTCTTTTGATGATGCTTTTCTCAAGCTCAGTATTTTATCACAGATGGCGGCGCTCAGGGTGCACGCGCGCAAAAAAGTGAGCACACTGTTGAGCACTTAGCTTCGGAGGCGCACAATTTTTAAAAATGTTCCTTTGGCAATTTAACACATGCGGAAAGAAAGATTATGGATAACAAGCCTTCTTTTGACATGCCAAAATGCTAAAAATGTTGCAGGGACCATTTGCAATAATTTGTTATGTCAAATAGTCCATACTATGCGAAATCTCCAGTAATTATGTCTATTTAATGCGATTCATCCTGAACCCAATGAGTATGGCCCCGATCGAGCCGATGACTATGAGCAAGGTATCCAATCCAAAATGAGGTACCTTTCCTCCTGAGTTGGTCTGGTTTACCTGTGTCATTTCAACTCCCTCCACATAATTATCTGGATTCGTCTTCTTCCCAGTATCGACTGGAACATCTGTTTCACCATATCCGGGAGCTACAACAGTTGCATTCACCACATCTAATTTAACGCTGGTACCACTGCCCTTACCCGGGCGAGAAGTACTGGATTGGGAGCCACCGGATTGGGAACCAGAAGAACCTGTTTCCACAGCCCCAAGATGTAAAGGCTGAGACTTTCCGCCAGCCTTAATACTATAGTCACCTTCGGGCATACCAGCTGTATTATAGGTGTACGCAAAATTACCATCAGCATCGGCTGTGATACTGCCCTTGACATCAAAAACAAGCTTCACCTTGGTTGCATCATCGGCACTACCACTCAATCTGATACCATAGGTCCCTTCTTTAAGTTTGCTCGTACCAAAACTGGCAACATTGCCATTGAGCTTGATGTACTTTTCCGGAACTGCTGTATAGCCCACCACTGGAAGCTTGACCTCTATCTTAAGATCATTCACACCCACAGCTTTCATACTAATGGATGACAGGTCCTTGGGTAGGGTAAAAGATTCAAGGGAATATATATACTTCCCATCGGAAACATCACTATCCATCGAGAAAGAAATAGATACAGGTATATCTTCATTAGGAGAGGCTTTTCCAGTGAGGGTGACCGTATCGCCAGGAGAGGGCTTCTCTGGAGATATAGAGAACTCTGCCGCACTGGCACAAGATACTGCAGTTGTTATCAAAAGCACAAGGCATAGCGCCAAAAGTGGTATAAAGGCTAGTTTTTTCCAAATTGACATAGACTCAACACATTCTATCAATCTATAAAAGACCTGTCCTTTTGTTCCCGGGATCTTAATCAGATTTATGCTATGCAAAGACACTCTCTAGTATTGAAGATACACAATAATTTAAGCTGATATTAAAAAGTGAATCTTTTCACAAAAGTTAAATATGCCTATGCTTTTCTCATAGTAGGGAACATCAGGATAGATCAGCGACAAGATCACAGCTGAACTGCGAGTTTAGTTAAAGCGTCATGATGGTAACTGTGCTCCTTCCTGGTGGTGAGTTCGATAAAGATAGCTATAATCCTTGGCACACGCCCAGAGATAATCAAAATGAGCCCTATTATCCGTGCATGTGGGAACAATGAGCTTGAGCATTATATCCTGCACACCGGACAACACTATTCCTTTGGACTTGACCGTGTGTTCTTTGATGAGCTCTATCTGCCTGCACCTAAATATCAACTCGATACCGGTTCAGGCCCCCACGGCGAGCAGACGGGAAAGATGCTTACTGGCATAGAACAGATACTCCTCCGTGACCGCCCGGACATAGTCCTGGTCCAGGGCGATACCAACACTGTGTTGGCTGGAGCATTGGCCGCATCCAAGCTAAATATAAAGGTAGGGCACATAGAGGCAGGCCTGCGCAGTTTTGATAGGACCATGCCTGAAGAAATGAACAGGATCGTCACTGACCATATTGCAGATTTCCTTTTTGCACCCACTGTAACTGCAAAACAAAACCTGCTGACCGAAGGAATTAACGAAGAGAAGATATACATGACAGGCAACACCATCGCAGATGCAGTACATCAACATCTGGGAATGGCAAGGAACAGGTGCAGTATAATGGAAAGATATGGACTCCTACCACAAGGATATTTCCTTGCAACGGTCCATCGGGCAGGTAATACTGACAACAGGGAACGACTATCTGCTATCCTTGAAGGTTTTGGTCAGATAGCAGAAGAGCATTCCATACCTGTTATATTTCCGGTGCATCCCAGGACTTTGAAAATGATACAAGGGTTCCATCTGACCATTCCGGAAAATGTAGAAATGGTCGATACCCTTGGTTATATGGACTTCCTCAGCCTGGAGAGCAAAGCACGTCTTATACTTACGGACAGTGGTGGAGTACAGGAGGAAGCATGCATTCTAAAAGTGCCCTGTGTGACCCTAAGGGAAAATACAGAAAGACCAGAGACGGTTGAGCTTGGGGCTAATATGATAACTGGATGCATGGATATCCCCAATGTAGTAAGGAAAATGCTGAAGATAGAGAGAATGACCCAGGACCCCTATGGGGATGGAAAGGCTGCTGAAAGGATACTAGACATCATAACCCGCAAGAAGGCGTGCAATGGATAATCTCAAAGACCCACTCTACCGCAACTCCCTTGCCATTATGCTCAATTCTGCCATAGGAGCATTCTTTGGCCTTTTGTTCTGGATAATGGCAGCCCGAAGTATGCCCTCAGGTGAAATAGGACTTGCAACCGCACTTATATCAGCCACAGAACTAATACTAGTATTGTCCAGGCTGGGACTGGACCAGGGGCTTGTCAGGTTCCTACCAGGATCTGAGAACAAAAGCGGACTATATAGCACATTCCTTATATCGACCATCTTGTGCTCGTTCATCATAACTGTTCCTCTTATGGCTTTGGGATGGATATATGCATCCTTGCTTGGACCCGCTTTATCATCCACATCCTCATACCCGTTGCTTTTTTCAATTACAGGTCAAATATCATCGGTATTGTCCGATCATATATCTTACAGAACAATTCTCTTGCTCTTTGTCTATATATTGCTGGCAACCGCTGAGTTCATGCAATGTGTGGCTTTTGCTGCCATCCGCAGGGCAGACCTGAGCATTGTACAGAACCTACTCCTTGGAATGCGCATCCCTGCAATAATCATACTTGCACCCATACTCGCACCTTCTGGCGTGGATGGCGTGCTCATCTCATTGGTGATAGCATACATGCTTGCCTTTGTCGTGGCTGCCATCCTGCTTCACAAGCATGGTCTTCCAATGACAGCTAACTTTGATGTGTACACACTAAAAAAAGTAAGCTCATTCTCTCTGGCAAACTATTCAGCTGGTATATTCAGCATATTGCCTGCCGCCCTTCTACCAATAATGATAGTAAGTGTCACTGGAGCAAAAGAAAGCGCTTATTTCTATATCGCCTGTTCAATAGCAACCTTGCTCTCGGTAATACCAACGGCTGTTTCTACATCGCTTTTTGTTGAAGGCTCCCATGAATTGCCTTTGAGGAAAAACGTAATCAATGCTGGCAAATTCACACTTCTTCTCATGATCCCTGCGCTCATCTTGATATTCCTTGCAGGTGATAGATTGCTCATGCTGTTTGGAAAAGAATACACAGAGCAGACATTCATGTTGCTTCGGACACTTGCACTTTCCAGCCTGTTCTATACTGTGACATCCATATATATAACTATTAAAAAAGTACAAAAGAAGGTCGCTGCAGTAAACTATGTGAACATCGCACTTTCATTTTTGATTCTGGCTTCGGCCTATCCTGCACTTAGGACATGGGGTCTTCCCGGGGCAGGATATGCCTGGCTTGGCGCACACATACTGTTAAGCGTTATACTGCTGGGAGTTATGGTCTTTAAAGAACATTGGATCAGATGGTAGATGAAACATGCATAGAAGCCCTGATATATAGCCAAATGCGTGCAGGCCTAAACGTGGACATGCATCTTCAAGATCACTTGATACGTGGGAATATGATGGAAAGTGTAGGCATGTTAACAGAACATATAATGAAAGGAAAAATGTGATCGTTGCCTTTACAAAAAGAAAGGGATAAATAAATAGAAAAAGATCAAAAAAGGGTCTAATTAAAAAGACCCTTTATCCATAAAATGATCCTTTGCCAGAAGCTGAGCTTTACTTCTTGTGGTACCTCTTGGGTCTCTTCTGTCACAGGAAGGACCTCTTTTGGAGGCTCAGGGACTGTGGCCAGTGGTGTTTCATTTACTGCCTCTCCCCCGGTACCAATGCCCAACTCGGATGCAGGGACAATTTGAAGTTCAGTTCCTGTATTACTGCCCCCGGCAGGATACACTGGACCTGGTGTGAGCTCTCTTTCCTTCAACAGGACCTCGTATGTGGCCCCATCTAGCGAAATAAGGAATAAACCAGCAGGCATGTAGTCTGTCGAGTAGGATACATCGAAGTTACCAGATGCATCCAGACTGATATTAGATTTTGCCATAAAAGTAATATCTACCATTGAAGCATTGGAATTGCCTGACACACGAACATCATAGGTTCCTGCGGGTATCCTCTTTGTCGATGCGCTTGCAACGCCTTTTCTATTTGCGGTCACATCAATTGTAGGAAGCAATGCCTCGATCATTGGAATTGGGAATACAGTTGATACGGTCATATCCTGTACATAGCGGGACTTGATATTGAGAATTGGTTTGCCGGCCGGTATGACGATATCCATCAGTTCATACTGGTATTTTCCATCAATAACAGGTACCTTTTTAGTGAATGTGATGCTTACCGGAAGCTCACTGCCTGACATATTCTGACCAGACGCGCTAATGATGTCACCAATAAATGCTTCATTTGCCGATATCGTCACGCTACCTGCTGTTGCGACGGCTGTTGATGCTAGCAAAAATACAAGCAACATCATATAGAATACAAAGCCACTTGTCCTTAGCTGCTTTTGAGAATTTAATAGTTTTTGCAATTTTGATCCCTTCTTAGTAATTATTATATTAAGATATTAATCTCTAAGATGAGCATTGGATTTCTCATATTTATAATTATTGCAAAATGCCGATAGCTCCGAAATCTAATCATCATCATTATGAGGATTTCTGGCATTTTGTACTTAAAATCTTGAATTGAATGAAAGACATAATGTTTCACTTCAAAATGAAGATAATGGGCCCTCTTCTAACAAAACATAGAGCCTCAGTCTTATCAACATCGATTTCACTTGCCGGCAAAACATGCGCGAGTGAACGGATACATGTGTCCTACCAAGTGATACAGGGTATCTGGTTGGACCTATATATGATTTGGGACTTGCAGATAAGCACGATCTGAGCTTGTCTAATTAGCATATTTCATCAATTTCTGATCAGACAAAATATCTATATTTCAAAACTGCGTGCACTTATAGTCAAACGCTGACCCTTCGCCGCATGCGCGCAAGTTTTTCCCGAGGGTCGACCCATTATCAGAATAGGAGCTGTGTGAGCAAAACCTACACATCTTAAAAATAAGCTGCGATGCGTGCTGTTCATTAACTTTTGACAAGTATGTTGCACGCAACGCTTATAGTACCTTAGGATCGATTAGTTCAAGGTAACAGAGTCCTGATATGTGTAGCCCTTGATGTTCTTGATGTTAAAGTTGAATTGACCCTGTGGAAGGGAGTTTGTATTGTATACCATCATGAATGTGCCATCAGGTCCAGTCTTGAGTGTCATAGTACTCTGTGCACACATGCTCACACTGGATGCAGTGGACCTTGCATTTCCAGAAGCTTTCAGGGTCCATATTCCCGGAATGAGCACACGAGAGATCTGGGCCTTTCCATTACCATCAACTAGTGCATTGACTGTGATAAGAGGGAAGATATTAAAGAAGTTCCCGCTTATCTTCATAGTTTCTACGGGCTGTGCACTGACAGTGTACCTTGCCTTTGAAGATAGCAAAATGCTACTGACAGCATACTCATATTTTCCATTGTTGACAGGTAGATCGCAAGTGAAATCAAGCCCAAGTACAACATTGCTATTTGGTATTGTCTTACCTTGTATAGTCACGATATCCCCCACACTCGGATTTGCAGGTGATATAGAGACACTGTGTATACCAAGGTCATTGACCGTAGCAAACGCAGGCATTGAGAGGAGCAGAGTCAAGAGAAGTGCAGCTAAAACGCTGATACTGGCCCTCAGTGAGGACCTTGGATCTTTCTTATAGTTTTTTTCATATCCAGTCATAGTATCTCCTGTATTAATATATTAATACAATTGTATTTTATACCATATCCTATATATGCCTTTCTAAAGGCTACTGCATAAGAAAAGTGCTAGACCAAGTCTTATGGATTCTAGCTATAAATGAAAAATAACTGATCTAACCTAACGTAGATCGCAAGGCCTGGTCACTGTCATAATATAGTAGCCTGCATACCTATCAGAATACGTGAGTCAAAGGAATTTTACAAATTCCATCTAAAGAATGATGCAATACTGAACTGCCAAACTTGGCTTTGACCTAAAAAAGCAGAAGTGCAATGCATCACGCTGTTTTGCATCGCACATTTCCAAAGATGGACGTATTATCAACGCAAGATCACAGAATTCTGATAGGTGTAACCTTTACTGTTCTTCAAGTTAAGGTTGAACTGGCCTTTTGGCAATCCATTTGTATTATATGTGAGCTTAAAAGTACCATCAGCGTTTGTTTTAATGGTTGATGAGCTTTTTGCAAGTAGGTTCACACTCGTTGCCCCAGGCTTAGCTTTGCCAGATGCCTTTACGGTCCATGTCCCAGAAAAGATCACACGTGAGAGTTTTGCTTCTCCATTGCTATTTGCATTTACCGTCATTGAGGGTAGTGGGATGAAATAATACCTCGCACTGACATCCATATTCTCTACAGG
>CAZBJM010000005.1:7038-56115 GCA_964492225.1 uncultured Methanosarcinales archaeon | reverse complement strand
TAAAATTGCAATGATGTTGCCACCGGGAGAATCCGATATAAAGGTATGAGTGTAACTTTAGAGGTAATCTAATTAGCTTATATTTCCTCCATTTCTGATCAGATGATCAGTTAACAATGAACGCGTGCTAAAGCTATAACGAAAGACGCGTTTGCATCTTTCTACCAAAATACGTGGCGACTTTTTACAGTCCAACCCCCGGCTCGCCGCCAAACGCGCGCGTTTTTCCCGAGGGGCGGACAGTATATAGGAATTAACGTGAAAAATGGAGCGTGCTTTAAAAAAAGCGATAAGAATATAAAGCGAAATCTGATCAGACAAGCTCTTATCCAGTTGTAGAAATGAAGCATAAGCATATAAACGAAGAAAACCCAAGTACATAGGGTGATCTAACTATGGACAAAAAAAGACGTCATGATGATGACGAGAAGTCCAAGGTAAAAAGGTTTGATAAAAAGGAACAACTTATCGAGTATATACTAGATATGTTAAAGACAAGTGTTTCTGATACCAAGGACAGACCTTTTGTGCAAGGCTTTGCCGTTATAGGCGGCCTGGGAAAAGACCCTGTTATCTTTGATCTGAGTGAAGATATGCATGATGACACCGATAACGAAGAAGATGCCCTCGATGAGGATATCAGAAGAATGATAGAAGGACGGGCCTTTCCGGATGATGCGAGATACTATGCGGTACCACAGGAGTGGTCCAAGCCTTGGATAAGGGGCGATATTCCTGGGTCGGAGAAGTACTATCCAGCAGCGTCTGAGCGTTTTTATACCAAATTACCAGAGCCTTTCATCGACATATTGCAGACAGGCGATAAGCTATATGTGCTTGCTGAGATAGTGATGGATGAAGAATGTCTTGTGCATCTTCATTCGAACACAGAGCTCGAATTCAAATATGTACTTGCCGGGGCATTATGCTCAAAATATGTGAAATTGCCCACAAAAGTGGACATGGGATCCATTTCCATGGTCGAAAAGAATGGTGTATTGGAGTTGTCCTTTGACTACCTTCAAGTAGACTAAGGCAATTCTATATGGTCCTCTCAAATTACTTTTTTAATAGGTCATAATTCATTGACCATACCTTTATGCATCATATTGAAGTAGATGCATACAAATGTAGTGGTATCGCAAACGGATAGCTTTTTAACTGAAAGTAGCATACGCACTACGTTATCTAATATACTTGATCATGACCTTTCAATTTCAATCTGAGATGATACTACATGACGGAAAAGAACCAGATAGGCAACAAGATACGCCAAATAAGAGAATCACAGGAGATGTCAGTGGAAAAACTGGCACAGGCCAGCAATACAAGTACAGAGCTCATCGTCCAGCTTGAGAAGGGAGCCCTTGTTCCATCCCTCACACCCCTTTTGCAGATAGCCAGGGCATTGGGAGTACGCTTGGGAACTTTCCTTGACGATGCAACGAGCACATCACCCGTAGTTGTGAATGCAACAAATACGAAGAATGTAGTGCGTTTCTCAGGTAACTGTGATAAGAACGATGCAGGTAGCACCCTTGACTTTTTTTCACTTGCTGCGGAGAAGGCTGACCGCCACATGGAACCATTCCTCATAGATGTGCATCCTCCAAAGTCTGATAAGGTCGAGCTATCCTCCCATGAAGGAGAGGAGTTCATTTTCGTGATAAAGGGCGAGATAGAGATCATCTATGGTAAGAACAAGTACAAGATGCTTGCAGGCGACAGTATATACTATGACTCCATTGTTGCCCACCATGTCCACGCTGTGGGTGCAGACGCACAGATCCTTGCTGTGATATACACTCCATTCTAAAATAGCAAAGGGAAGATCACTATGTTCACAACGATGGTCACACCGAGATTTGGCGATATTGATGGGCTCAGGCATGCCAATAATATCTCCATTGCCATCTGGTTCGAGATGGCACGCAATCCCGTGTTCAGGATATTCACACCAGACCTTGACCTGAGCTTTGAGAAATGGAAGCTCATCATGGCAAGGTCAGAATATGATTATATCGATGAGATAAACTATGGATCCGATGTGGAGATCCATACAGGTATCGCAAGGATCGGGAATTCATCCTTTGATATAGGACAAGAAGCATGGCAGAATGGGAAACTATGTGCCAGAGGCCGCGTGGTCATTGTGCATTATGATTTTATCAACAAGAGGTCAGTACCCATACCTGATGATCTGAAAAGGGAGCTTGAAGTGCACCTTATGCAAGATGATGTGCAAAACAAAAGGAAATAGAACTGAAGGAGTTGCTTACCATACCATTTACAAACGAAACCTTAGGTAGCTTCTTTGAAGGGCAGGCCAGAAAGGATCCGGACCGGGAGTTCCTTGTATATCCTGACAGGGATCTGAGATTCACATATAAGCAATTCGATGAGCGAGTAAATGTACTGGCAAAGGGTTTGCTGAAAATTGGAATACAGAAAGGGGACCACGTAGGCATATGGGCTAAGAACGTACCTGATTGGCTGACATTTACCTTTGCAACAGCAAAGATAGGTGCTGTCCTTGTCACAGTGAATACGGCCTATAAGATACATGAGATAGAGTACGTACTAAGACAGTCGGATATGAAGGCCCTTGTCATTATCGATGGATTCAGGGACACAAGCTATATCGATATAATGTATGAGCTTGTTCCGGAGCTGAAGACCCAGGAAAGAGGAAAGCTGAACAGCAAGAACTTCCCATATCTTAAGACTGTGATCTTCATTGGTCAAGAGAAACATCGGGGTATGTATAACTCTTCTGAGCTTTTGCTGCTCGGACAACACGAGGATGATGCAGAGCTTGAACAAATAAAGTCAGGCCTGGATCGTCATGACGTGGTCAACATGCAATATACATCTGGGACAACTGGTTTCCCAAAGGGGGTCATGCTCACCCATTACAATATCCTCAACAATGGATACTTTATAGGTGAGAGGCAAAAACTTACAGAACAGGATAAGATCTGTATCCCAGTTCCACTTTTCCATTGTTTTGGAATCACCCTCGGAGTGCTTGCTGCTCTGACCCACGGTTCAACTGTTGTGATGATAGAGCTCTTTGACCCGCTTATGGTGCTGGCCGCAGTGCAGAAAGAGAGATGCACAGCCTTGTATGGAGTGCCTACTATGTTCATTGCGGAATTCACACACCCGATGTTCAGTATGTTCGACCTCACATCCCTGCGTACGGGTATAATGGCAGGCTCACCCTGTCCAGTGGAGGCTATGAAGAAGGTCATCAACGATATGCACTGCAAGGAAATAACCATTGCATATGGCCTAACTGAAGCTTCTCCGGTCTTTACACAGACCAGTACCGATGATACTTTGGAAAGACGTGTAGGTACAGTTGGTACCGGTATGCCCGAAATAGAGATAAAGATAATCGATCCGGAAACCGGTGAGACCCTTGGACCAAACCAGCATGGTGAAATATGCTGCCGGGGCTACAATATAATGAAGGGGTATTATAAGATGCCAGAAATGACAGCGCAGGTCATCGATGCAGATGGCTGGCTACATAGCGGGGATCTTGCAACTGTAGATGAGCATGGATATTATCAGATAACCGGGCGCATCAAAGACATGATCATCAGAGGTGGAGAGAATGTGTACCCAAGAGAGATAGAGGAGTTCCTGTTCACAATGCCCGGTGTCAAAAGCGCCCAGGTCGTAGGTATACCTGATAAGAAGTATGGAGAGATAGTAGGTGCTTTCATAATCCCCACAGATGATGCCGATATTACAGAGGAGGATGTACGTGATTTTGCCATAGCTAAAATAGCACGCTATAAGGTCCCAAAACACGTGTTCTTCGTGAAGGAATATTCTATGACAGCCAGCGGAAAGGTCCAAAAGTTCAAGCTTAAGGAAATGGCAGTGAAGATGCTGGAGATAGAAGGTTAAGACCGATAGTGATGATACCCTGAGTGCGAAAGTACATGGGTATCATTCCACACTTTCTGCTTTCAGTCTTGAGGAGACAAGTTCTTTACTTTCTTTGGCCAGGTTCGCCTTTTTGATTAGCCCGTATCCATGTAGGTGTTCCTCTCCTCGAGGACGTATGTGCCATTTCGTGAGGTCGTCACTCACATGCGCACGCGTTTTGACCAGTACCTGGAAAAATTATGAACAATGCTCAATGTCATCTATCCTCCAGATGATAAGGCATTTCCCTTATTAGAATAGAAGCCCTTTATTTCCACTGGAATGTATATACACTCCACAGGAATACTTGAAATTTGGTAGTTTTGATTATTAAATGACCAAACATATCACTACACACAAGGGCGATTGTATGCTCTGCATTGTATTAAACGCATGATAGCAAATGTATATATTTAAGCCCAGCAATTTGCACTTCATGGAACCTGCACCCAAAAAAGCATACCTTAAACTGATAACAGGTTCGGTCATATTTGGGATGCTTGGTATATTTGTAGATAAACTTGATTCAATGCCTACCATTTCACTCATATTCTACAAACAGTTCTTTGGTATGCTAGCACTTTTGATCTTTATTGCAGGAACAGGAAAGATACAACAGATAATACCAAGCAAGAAGAAAAGATACTTGTTTTTACTTGGCCTGATCAATACAGCCACTCTGGTCGCATATTTCATATGTATCCGCTATACCAGCTTTTCCATTGCCATCCTCCTACTCTATACTGCCCCCATGTATGTGACCCTGTTGTCCCCACTGACACTTGGAGAAAAAGTGACAAAAAAAGGGATTATAGCACTCCTGCTATCCCTTGCAGGACTATTGTCCATAGTAGATCCACAGACCGTCTTTAGAGATCTTGCTGACACAGAATATATCATAGGGATAATAGCAGGGATGGTCTCTGGATTTGCTTTTGGTTGTGAGATCATGATCATCCGCTATATGAAAGATGACTACAGTAGCATAGCACAGTTGTTCTGGTATACCCTCATTGGCGTGATAATTATATTCCCATTTGGATCACAGGTCCCACAAGCAATATTGATAGATAACCTTGGTACACTGCTGTTCTTTGGTGCTGTCAATACCGCTTTTGCAGCAGTGCTCTATGTAGATGGCATATCACAGCTAAAGGCACAAACCGGTAGCATAATAGCACTCATAGAACCTGTCAGTGGCATTATATTCGATTGCACAGTCCTGCACACACCCATGAGCATGAATACATTCATAGGTTGTATATTCATACTTCTTGGTGCTGCAATGGCCGTACTGGAAAAGAACGAGATCCGTGCCTGACTTTTCCTTTTAGAGCATGGGGTATGCAACTTGGTGGATACGAAGTAAGGTTCATTTTATAAACAATTGAGATGAACACTCTGCATGTAATAAGGAATGTATGCCATTTGTCATGTCCCAAAAGAATTAATAATAAGAACAGGCTTCACTTAATAAAAGGAAATCAAAAGGAGAGCCATATGTCAACGACCCTTACTGTTAATTCATCTATCTGTGGTTTCACTCATCGGATAACAGGGAGACTTGAAGGAGAACATATCATTATAGATATCGATACGCCTTGCAAAAAGGTGAAAGCCATCTCCCATATGGATGTACCAATGATGGAAACACTGGACATAAAGGATAATTACGTGATGACAAAAGCAAGTGAGGCCGAATGTACTGCCCTTTGTCTTGTACCATCTGGTGTATTGCATGTATGTAGAATGGAAATGGGCATGCTTTCAAAATCCCTTTCTAAAAAGTCAGAAAGAGTAAGTATAGAGTTCAATGAGGTACAATAAAGAAAAATAGTACTGTCAAGGATCACTTGACAGTGCTTATCAAGGAAAGTATAGTTTCCAGCTCCTTCTCTCCATCGACCTTGAATATCGTGCTGTTGAATGGACCTGAATTCACTGAAATACTACCATTAGGTACAAAACCTGCAATGATAGTATTGGAATTTTTACTTTCATAGGCTGCAACAAAACCTATGACATTCAATCTATTGCTTTCCTCGCCCCATGTACCTGAGTAGATATGGACCGGGACTGAAATGCCGTCTGCCAGTGTGATCTGCCTTGTGCCTGTCATTTTTGTATCATTGATGCCATTCTTGGTGCTGAGTTCGTCCTTATAGCTTTCTACCAACTTTGAAATAACACTGGTGGGCATTTTTACTCCAGCGGGGAATGTCAAACGGTTGGTGTAGACCTCCGAACTGGTCTTAGGTACTTTTATCTTTAATGGAAGTTTACTAATGTTATTGAATTCCGATATCTGTTCTTCTATATCATGGGTAAGCCGGTCGTTACGGTACTTAACGGTTGCTACTGATATGTTTATGCTGGTATGGTCCGAGATCTTTTGCTCAATGGTCCTGTATTCCACGTCACCTATCTTGGACCAGCCATGAACATTTAAGGCTTCATCGTCAAGGAATGCAGGAGATACATCAGGGGTCTCCATGCATCCTGTTGTAGATATCAAAAGTACGCAAAGGAGAAGTGTCAGGATTTTTTTGTGATGGTGTGGGTCCATGATATCGCCGTCTTGAAACTATGTAATTACCTAGATAGTACATGCATAGTATACTCATTATAATATATTATTAACTTGGAATATAAATATATTGTTGTGTTGGCGTTCTTTATTAGAGGCATAAATCATACAATTTATATGCATTCTAGTAATATGATGTGGTATGAATACTAGCTCTTCCAGGTCCAGTGAAATAAGAAAAGTGATGTACTATGTGCTCTTACTGAACCTTACAGTGGCTGTTGCAAAGATATTGTATGGTATGTACACCAATGTGTTGAGCATGCAATCTGATGGGTATCATTCACTCTTTGATGGTGTATCGAATATAATAGGGCTCATTGGCATAAGTATAGCATCGAAGCCACCAGATGTCGAACATCCATATGGCCATAGGAAATTTGAGACCCTTGCTGCGGTATTTATAGCTTTCCTGCTTGGAGCAGTGGCCTTTGAGCTTATGCGTTCCGCCGTGAACAGGTTTGGAAGCGGAACAGTCCCAGAGGTCACAACAATGAGCTTTATCATAATGCTGGCTACGATAGCTGTGAACATTGTTGTTACCACCTATGAGAAAAGAAAAGGGAAGGAACTCAATAGCGAAGTTTTGCTGGCGGATGCGGCGCATACCACTAGCGACATATATGTTTCAGCATCAGTTATCCTTGGGCTTATAGCTATCCGTGCCGGCTATCCACTGGCCGATCCTATCATATCCCTTGTTGTCGCAGTGATCATCCTGCGCGCAGGAGCAGAGATCATATCCAATAGTGCATCGGTATTGTGTGATCAGAGCACCATGGACCCCGAGATAATCAAGGACATCGTTGAAAGGATGGAAGGGGTACATGGGTGCCATAAAATCCGTACCCGTGGCCCACAGGGCTGTATCTATGTGGACCTGCACGTGGAAGTGGATCCAAAGATGCCGACGTATGAATCCCATTGTATGTCCCACAATATCCAGCAACTCATCAAGACCGAGCTGGAAGGGATACAGGAAGTACTTGTGCATATAGAGCCTGCAAATGACGGTCACACATATAAACAACCAGAGTGATAATATTTCAATATGCCAGGAAACACTTTTGGTCGTTCATTGAGAATCAGCACCTGGGGCGAATCACATGGTAAAGCCTTGGGAGTAGTAGTTGACGGAGTACCTGCCGGACTGGCGATCTCTGAGGTGGATATACAAAAGGACATGGACCGAAGACGGCCCGGTCAGAGCGAAGTATCGACACCCCGCAATGAATCCGATACCATCGAAATACTCTCTGGGGTCTTTGAAGGTATGACCACGGGTTGTCCTATAGCCATGCTTGTCAGGAACGCTGACCATGACTCACAAGCTTATGATAAGCTCCGTGACATCCCTCGCCCGGGGCATGCTGATCTGTTCTATCAGATAAAATATGGTATAAGGGACCACCGTGGAGGAGGCCGGTCTTCAGGAAGGGAGACCCTTGGGAGAGTGGCTGCAGGGGCAATTGCAAAGAAATTGCTTGGAACTTGTGGTGTTAAGGTCTTTGCACATGTAACTGAGCTTGGTGGCGTAAAAGCAGGAAAGATGAGCTTTGATGATATACTTGCGCATGTAGAGAGCACAGCTGTCCGTTGCGCTGACCTGCAGGCTGCTCAAAGGATGATAGAAGAGGTGAGGGCTGCGCGTGATGCAGGAGACAGCATAGGGGGCATTGTTGAAATAATCGCAACCGGTGTTCCTGCAGGATTGGGCAGCCCAGTCTTTGGGAAGCTCGATGCCGATATTGCTGCGGCGCTCATGAGCATCGGTTCTGTCAAAGGGATAGAGTTCGGAGCAGGCTTTGAATGTTCCCGTATGACAGGAGGTCAGATGAACGACGGCTACATTCTGAAAAATGGATGCATCGTCCCTGAGACCAACAATGCAGGAGGCATCATAGGAGGCTTATCCACAGGTCAGCCCATAATATGCCGCATAGCTGTAAAGCCCACCCCGTCCATATCCAGGAACCAGAAAAGTGTTGATATGGTAAGGATGGAAGAAGTGGATCTTGTGATACATGGCAGACATGACCCAAGTATCCCTCCAAGAATGGTACCTGTGGCAGAAGCCATGCTTGCTTTGGTCCTTGCTGACCATATGATAGCATCAGGTCATATAGCTGCGGACTCTTTGACTACCAGTATGTCAAGCCCACGCTAAAAAAAATTGGCGTGCTTTTACATCATTTATGGGGCAAAGTTTTCAGCATAATTCGCATGAAATATGATAGAATAAACTATGTGTCTTTATTTTAATAGGGATTGAGTTTGCTTATGGGAAATGATGATGTAAATTTTGAAACTGCTATTACTGTGCCTGAAAACAGGCATATTTCAAATTTGATATATACCGTGAGAAATACACAGGTTATGCTAGATAGCGATTTGGCTGAGTTATATCAAGTGGAAACCAAAGTGTTTAATCAGGCTGTAAAACGAAATGCAGTAAGATTTCCTGATAATTTTATGTTCCAGTTGACAGATGAAGAGGATAATTCCTTGAGGTCACAAATTGTGACCTCAAAGAATCAAGGTCGTGGTGGGCGAAGATACAAGCACTATTTTTTACGGAACAAGGTATTGCAATGCTTTCTGGAGTTTTAAAGAGTGATGTGGCTGTCAATGTAAGCATCAACATAATGAATACATTCGTCGAAATGCGCCGTTTCATCATATCCCGGAGCAAAACCAATGCTTCTAGTCGAGGATTTAGATAATCGAGAGTTGTTAGTAGCTTTGCTTAAATCAATGTACGAAGAGCTTCCGGCAGTCAAGAAAAAGCCTTGAGTTGTGTAGTATTTATCGAGGCGATAAATCGGAAGTTGATATGGAGATTATTTATATAACAAGGAGGAGTTAAATATGGCTTTTGACTTCAAGAAAAAATACAAAGAATATTATATGCCTAAAAACAAACCATCAATTGTAACAATTCCTGAAATGAATTACGTTGCAGTTAGAGGCAAGGGTAATCCGAATGAAGAAGGTGGGGCATACCAAACAGCAGTAAGCATACTTTATGCCATTGCATACACTTTAAAAATGAGCTATAAGACCGATTATAAAATCGAGGGATTCTATGAGTATGTTGTACCACCTCTTGAAGGTTTTTGGTGGCAAGATAATGTTAATGGTGTTGACTATGCAAATAAAGATAGCTTTAACTGGATTTCAGTTATTAGATTACTCGACTTTATAACGGAGCAAGATTTTAACTGGGCAATTGAAGCCGCAACTAAAAAGAAGAAAATAGATTGCTCATCAGCAGAATATCTGACAGTTGACGAAGGGCTATGTGTTCAAATAATGCATTTAGGTGCTTTTGATAATGAACCTGCAACAGTTGCTATTATGGACAAGTATCTTTCTCAAAATGGCTATCAGAATGATATAAACAATGTTCGTTTGCATCACGAAATATACCTTTCAGATCCAAGGAAAAGTGAGATTTCAAAATGGAAAACGGTAATTCGCCACCCAATAAAATATGCATAACCAAAGGCTCAATAAATTCCCGTTTATCGGAAAGATAATAGCAACGCTTTGATATGGGAGCAGTCTACCACCTTTTATAGACCATAGCCCTCTCCTTTGCTTTTTATAATGCCGTTGATATGCTTAGAGTTTCCCTCAATGCTCATTTCAGCACTTGCGTGGTGGTTGTCCGGAGCTAGAAAATACCGCCACCTTCACCACATAAAGAAAGAATATGTGCCGACCTGGCCATATTACACTTTCCCATTCAACTCAGTGTGCTTTTCGATGAAATATGAGATGATATCAGCAGAAATGCTGTTCTTTCCAGGCAGGACTGGCATCTCATTATATCTGTACCAGCCTGCGTCTTCTATTTCCACAGGGTCCATGCGTATTTCACCACCAAGATATCTGGCAGTGAAACCTATCATAAGGGTATCTGGGTAGGGCCATGGCTGGCTGCCAAAGTATTCTATATCACAGATGGATACACCAACCTCTTCCATTACTTCCCTGACCACGGCTTCTTCTATGGATTCTCCTGGTTCCACAAAGCCTGAGATAAGGCCATAGAGCCCTTGTGGAAAACCCGGCGACCTTGCCAGAAGGGCCTTATCCCCATTCTCAATGAGAACGATGATAGCAGGGGAGATCTTAGGGAAGAAAAGGGAACCACACTTCATACACTCCTTAGCCCTCTCATATATGCGCGGGGTAGTCGCTGTCCCGCAACAACCACAAAAAGCGGTCCTCATATCCCATTCGAGTATATGGATGGCCCTGCCTGCAAGCTGGGACATGGTCCTGCCAATTGATAGGTGCAGTACCCTCAGATCTTCAAAACGGATGTTACCGATGATCCTGGACCCTTTATCCAGTTCCATGGCAAAACAAGGCACATCACCATGATCACCCAAGTAGTGCTCACGTATCACCGTAGCACCAAGTGTCATGAACTCCTGTACCGAGGGCAAGCGAAATATCCCGTTGTCATTGAGGAGCAACAGCTTGCGCTCTTTGAATGCAAAACAGTGCCCCTGGCCTTTACTTCTTTGCCCGGGACCAAGCATAAGCTTGGGATAGAAATATGGTTCAGAGGGCCTGTATTTTGATCTCATGGACAGATCTCCCTGAGCTACATAAGGATAGCATCATATGATAATAATACTGGTGCGGGAGATGCGATTCGAACGCACGAACTCCTACGAGACTAGACTCTGAATCTAGCGCCTTTGGCCTGGCTGGGCGACTCCCGCGGTGTGAATGATGAATGATGCTTAGTAGTGCTTTTGGTAATTAAACTTTGTGTTTGGAATAAAGGAAATATGATCACCTAAGGTATTGTAAGGGTTCAGGTCAAGGATACCTTATTGCCTGAAAGACTAAAAGGGAAGCAACTCATCCTTCACTGAAGGCTACTGTCTTCTGGTTGCCATTCTCTTCGATCAACATCTCTATTTTCCTTTCAGCTTTTGAGAGCTTGCTGTTGCATATCCGCGCCAACTTCATACCCCGCTCAAATAGCTCAAGGCTCTCATCAAGAAGCAACTGCCCCCTTTCAAGCCGGTCTACGAGGTTTTCCAGCTCATTTAGAGAGTCTTCAAATGTAATACCATCATCCGCATCATCAAATGTTGCGGTTTCCTGACCATCTGCAACTTTCTTTATTTGCTTCATCACTAAATCTCCTTTGATATCTTATTCACACCACAGTGGATAATGCCATCCTTTACCCTCATCTTGAGATGGTCTCCATCATGTACATCATCCACACATGATACCAAGCGACTTCCATCGGCTAACATCGTGATGCAATATCCACGTTCCAGAGTACTTAGCGGGCTGACCGCATTGAGCCTGCCTGCCAGACTGGAAAGGGAAGAACGTCTGGATTCCAGGACCCTGGACCCATGGCGTTCCAGACGTATGCTCATCTCATCGACCCTTTGATAATTATGGTTCAGGAAGTCCTGGAGCCTTTCAGGACCTATCCTGCCGGCAAGATAAGCAGTCCTGTCAGAGAGCCCGGACATATGGCGTGTTACAGCAATTTCCATACGCCGGGACAAAGAACCAACCAGTCTTTTCAGGTCAGAGCTGTCCGGAACAACGATCTCCGCAGCTGCTGAGGGTGTGGGTGCGCGTAGATCGGCTACAAGGTCAGCAATCGTATTATCGGTCTCATGACCAACGGCCGATATAACAGGGACCTTTGAACTAAAAATGGCCCTTGCAACGGATTCTTCATTAAATGACCACAGGTCTTCCAGGGAACCGCCTCCCCTACCAACAATGATGACGTCCACATTTGTCCTGTTGAGTTCCTCTATAGCTTTTACGATGCTTGGGGCAGACATATCTCCCTGCACGATGGCCGGGGCCAGTAGTACATCCGTCGGGTACCTACGCCCCAAGACCTGCAAAATATCATGGATGGCGGCCCCTGTTGGGGATGTGACGACACCTATACGTCGGGGAAACAATGGCAGTGCTCTCTTGCGCGATCTGTCGAACAGACCTTCTGCCTCAAGCTTTGCACGCAACTGCTCAAAGGCCTTGTATAGCTCCCCTATACCATCAAGCCTCATATCCAGCACCTGTAACTGGTACTGCCCCCTGACCGTATACACATCGAGGGTACCGAATATAAGCACCTTCATCGAGGATTCCGGTATGAACCTGAGGGAACGGTTGGTAGACCTGAAACTAACACAGCTTATCTGGCTACCCTTATCCTTCAAAGTGAAATAATAGTGACCTGAGCTGTGATTTGTAAAGTTCGAGATCTCACCACGCACCCAGACCTGGTCAAGCCGCGGGTCCTGGCGCAACACCTGCCTGATATGATCGTTCAATTGAGAAACTGTGAATATACCCATGTGACCTTCCGCCTTTAGAAGAATGTCCTGCTAGTATTAAAAAAGAATGTGAGTTCAGTGAAAGTATAAAGAGGTCGTCTTATCAGAATTTCGCTTTATATTCTTTAGCTTTTTTTTAGCATGCTCCATTTTTCCCGTTAATCCTACATACTGTCCGCACCTCGGGAAAAACGCGCGCGATTGGCGGGGAGCCGGGGTTGGACTGTAAAAATTTGCCGCGTCTTTCGTTTTAGATGTAGCATGCGTTTATTGTTAATTGATCATCTGATCAGAAATAGGGAAATATGAGCTAATTAGACAAACTCATAAAGGAACAGGGAAAAAGGACACAGGAACTTGGAACCGCACTTGTCCAGCTCATTCTGAATAAATTTATCACAAATCAATTTCGAAAAGTTTTAATATGATGCTAAAATCCTTCCACATATAACAAAGAGGATAAAGAAATGGATAAAAAAGGACCAGCATCGTACATTCAGGCGGGAGGACTGAAAGGACTGCAATTGCGAGCCATGAATGGGAACAAATACCTAAACCTGTGGAGCAACATATCAATGGGTGCAAGGTATGCAGGCAAGCATTTGATGGAAATGGGGAGGGAATGCTTTGAGTTCGCAAGCGAGATAAGGCCTAAAGCAAAAAGGTCAAAAGCAAGCGTCGAAGAAAAAGAAATACTCTGCTCCTACAAGGTGAAGAGCACAAAAAAGCATGGGACCATAACGATAGATTGCAGAGAATGCGAACATGGACCCACTTTCCAGAGCCCCGTCTGTAGAAAGAACATCTTTTGCATATTGCACAAGGAACCTGCCACCGATAGGCTCGTGCTCTCAAAACTATACGAAAGGGAATACGAGGGAAGGGACCTTGGCATCATCTATAGGATGGCACAGCTCCACGACCGCCTTGGTCCATACTCTGTACTTCACCTGAAGAATGAAGGATGTGATGTTCCTGAATGTACTGGCCCTGCTGTACATCAGAGGCTCATAGAGGAGATAATTGAAGGATCTGCATATGACCCCCTTAAAGCCTGTGCCATCATTGAGCAATATAGCAAGCATCGGGTAGATACCACCTCGGACACTGAATTTGGCGTGCAATGCAAAGGATGCAGTAAAAGGTTCATGGATGTGATAAGTGAAATGTCCGTGCATGCCCATGAGATAATAAAGGAATTGCCAAACATCCCTGATGCAGATAGCCCAACAGGAAAAGGATATGAGGTATGTCTGAGGTCCTACGTAAGGCCCCCCTTCTCCACTTCACGTATATACATAGAACCTCCTGACACTGCGATATTCCTGGAATGCTATGACATAGTCTACAAGAATGGACGGTCTTTGCCTGTATCCCTATACCAGATGACAGACAGGCCTGAAAGGATGTACCTGATAAATCCAGTGGAGTATTGTCTGGATGCGGGTGAACTGGACATCATTGAGACAGTAAGGAAAAAAATGATCCGCCGTCGCCCCAAGGACCTCCAGTTCGCCAATCCTGACAGCTCAAAGAACTATTTCAGGCTCCTTAGCAAAAGTATGCTACTGGAGGAGGCAAAGCTGCAAAAGGAAAATATAGATGCGTCGAAGATGGTGCTTTATACCGATATCCTCACCAAGTACACAACTGGTCTTGGGATACTTGAAGACTTGCTTTCGGATGAAAGGATAACAGATGTATATGTGAATGCGCCTGCTGACAGTAATCCTGTTCACGTGGTACTGGATGGTGAGGAGTGCATCACGAACATATTCCTCTCCCAGGACGATATGGACTCAATGGTATCAAGACTTCGGTACATAAGTGGACGTCCCTTTGGAGAGGCCACTCCGGTACTTGAAATGTCCCTCAAGGAGTATGGTGTGCGCGTCTCTGTGGTGGGGGACCCCCTCAGTGCAAAAGGGATAGCATATGCATTCAGGAAACATGCAAATGACCCCTGGACACTTCCAAAACTCATCAACACAGGTTCGATAAGCCCATTGGCAGCCGGACTCTTAAGTTTTATCATGGATGGACAGGCATCGATACTCATTGCTGGTGGAGTGGGAGCCGGTAAGACTTCCCTGCTTAGTGCGATGATGCTGGAGATACCCCAGAAATACCGGATACTTACCATTGAAGATACCCCGGAGATACCCATTGAACAGTTGCAAGGGATGGGATGGAAAGTGCAGGGACTGAACTCACAGTCAGCAATAATGAAATACGGGATAGAGATAGCACCCTCAACAGCACTTCGGGCTGCCCTGAGGCTTGGTAGTTCGTCCCTGGTAATGGGAGAAGTGAGGGGGCCGGAGGTATCGGTCCTATACGAGGCAATGCAGGTTGGTGCTGCCGGAAACTCGGTGATAGGTACCATCCATGGGTCATCCACACGCGCTGTATATGAACGGATAGTGCATACCCTTGGAGTGCCTCCTGCCTCCTTTAGGTCCACCGATGCGGTGATAGTATGCAGCAATACCAGGATATCAGGTAGCATGACCACAAGGCGCAGGGTCGTTCAGATATCCGAGGTCTGTGAGAATTGGGATGTAGACGACCCCGATTCAGTATTTTCCGATGTGCTCAGATATAGCGCATCAGCAGATAGCCTCATACCTGCAGATATAATGGACAGAGGACAATCCCTGCTCATAAGTAAGATAGCTGATAAATGGGGTATGAGCATGGACCAGGCCTCGTACAATATACGTATGAGAGCAAAGATAAAGGAGAAAATGGCAGAATACGGAAGGCAAGACCCTTTCTTTGTAAGCTCTGCCACGGTCGCTATGGCAAACAACATGTTCTGGCTCATATGTGAAGAAGAGAAAGAACATGCTCCTATACCTGAGCCTGAACGAGTATACAAGCGTTGGGAGATGTGGTTCAAAGAGATAGTGTCCAAGCGTTCAGCGCTAACCCTACAAGAGAATGACATCCAACCAAGCAACATGGCAATAGGTGGTCCTTTTGAACAGTGAGGATAACTGGTATTGTCGCAGTTGCAAGACGACATTCAGGAACTTTGCTTGGCTACTTCCTGATATAGCGTCATTCAGAAAACAGGCAGATAATGCAGTAAGCGAAGAATATAGGGATGCTCTGATCTATACGGGCATGGACCTGGAGCCCTATGAAACAGCATTCTTCTCATATTTCGCATCTGGAGTGCTGTTCCTTTGCATCCTTTTTGCCGATATCATCATATTCCGGCTCACAAGTTTTGAGACAAGCACATTGCTCATCACCCTACTCCTGAGCATCACCCTTCCGCTCCTCACATTGGTGTATCTGAGCGAATACATAAAGATACATTCCAGATGGATGAAGGTCCGGTCCTTGGGCGATATGCCAGAGGTACTAAGCTACATGGTCATGTCTATGAAACTTGTATCGAACATGGAGCTTGCCATCCATTTTGCTGGAGATAGCTCAGACAGGCCCCTGGCAAAGGACCTGAGAAAGATGTTATGGAACCTCCATGTAAGAGCATATAAGGGCATAGATGACGCCATATTGGAGTTTGCCAGACTCTGGGGCAAGGAAAGCGAGTACTTCAAAAGAGCCCTACATCTGATTAAAAGTTCTACCAACGAACCGGACGAGGCTCAACGCATCATCACCCTGAACCGCAGCCTGGACATTGTGCTGGAAAATACAAAAAGGCTCATGGAAGATTTTGCATCCCGACTGAAGAATCCCACATACATCCTCTACTCAGTGTTCATTCTTATCCCCCTGGCACTGGTAGCCCTCATGCCTGCGATCACAGTGGTAGGTATCCGTATTGGGATCGGGACCCTGGTGTTAATATATAATATAATACTGCCACTGGTAACTTTTGTCTATGCCGAATATATACTATTACAAAGGCCTGCAACATTCTCCCCTCAGAACATACCTGAGAGTCACCCTGACCTAAAGGATATAAGGTACAAAAGGAGAACTGCACTGTTGTTCTCCCTTGTCATAGCCAGTGGGGTGGGTCTTTCTGGATACCTATGGATGTATCTTGACAATCCTGGTAATGTCCTGTCCACATCCACCCTTGAAGGCATCATCCCTCCAGGACTGCTCATCCTCATTGCTTCTGTCCTTGGAATTGCGTGTTACCTGAACATGAGCTACGCACCCTATAAGAGGATACGTGATGGAATAAAAGAGATGGAGAATGAGTTCTCCGATGCTCTCTTTGTGCTGGGTAGGAGAATATCAGAAGGTAGAGCACCAGAGGAGGCTTTTATGTATACAGCTTCGACCATGAAAGGTTCACAAATAGCAGAAGCCTTTGAAAGGATATCGCTCAATCTGCTCAGTGTAAGATCGAACATCATGGCAGCTATCTTTGATGAGGATTTCGGGGCATTCAAGGACCTTTACTCTGAAAGGATACGCACGACCATGAAGCTCTTTGTGGAGAGCGCACACAAGAGCCATGAGGCTGCAGGGGTTGCCATTGTCAAGCTTGCTGATCATCTTAAAGAGCTCCAGGATGTGGAGCAGAACATCAAAAGGTCATTGTACGATATAACTTCCACTATGCGTAGCACCGCTGCGATCTTTGCACCCCTTATTGCCGGGGTCACCATCGCCCTGTCAGAGGTGATATCGAAGATATTGCAGAACATATCCCACAGCATGACACATCTGCCACCGAATTTGATGCCGGGACCAGGCCAAATATCCCCAGCTGACCTGGACCAGTCCATCCCTTCAGAACTCTTCCTGCTTGCAATTGGTGTATATCTGATACTGATAACAACGATACTGACCCGCTTCTCCGCTACAATTGAATATGGAGGAGACCGGGCACAGTTCATGTATGACCTTGGGCAGGCGCTTCCTGTATCGATCATCGTGTTCAGCCTTTCCACGGTGGTGTCCAGGATAATGTTCAGAGGACTTGTATAAAGCTCATTTTCCGCAGTTCATCCAAAAAAATGACAGGGCTTAGGATAAAAGATAACAAGGCGGGGGCATGTTTTAACCTTAGGTCCGTGACCGGTCAGAACGCGCGCGTGCGAGTGGCGACCTCACGAAATGGCACATACGTCCTCGAAGGGATGAGCAAATACATGGTACGGCAAAAGTGCTTGAAGGCATGGCCATTCCAGGAAATAGAGGATAGAGCAACCCGCAAGATTCAATAGATATACGGGAATATACTCCAAGGAGTTGATATCCATGAAAATATCCATAGGAGCTAAACCATTCGCTTGCCCCACACCGACATGGGTCATTGGTACATATGATGCATTTGGCACACCCAATGCTGCAACGATCGCATGGGGAGGGATCACTTCCTCAAATCCACCCTGCATCAACATATCATTGAGGAAGGAAAGGTATACCTATATCAATATCATGGAAAAGGAAGCCTTTACCGTGAACATTCCTTCGGAAGCACATGTCAGAGAAGCAGATCTGTGCGGAATGATAAGTGGAAAGGACCAGAACAAGTTCGAGCTTACCGGACTTACACCTGTCAAAGGTGAAAAGGTCTATGCCCCATATATCGCAGAATTCCCTGTAGTACTGGAGTGCAGACTTATCCACAGCTTCGATATTGGAGTGCACGTCCAACTGATAGGAGAAATAGTGGATATCAAGGTAGAAAAAGATGCATTGGATGAGAATGGTGTTCCGGACATGGAAAAGATAAGACCTATAATATATGGACCTGAGGAACGCAATTACTATGGAATTGGAAAGGTGCTCGGCAAAGCCTTCTCAGTAGGAAAGGAGCAAAAATGAGCTTCACTCTATGAAGATCAAAGCCCTGTTAGGACAGATCTTCAGGCATGCCATGCAGAGGGTACAACGTTCGTGATCCACACAGGTCAAGCCATCGATACGATATAATGCCCCCTGTGTGCATGCATTCTCACATCGGTAGCATCTCTTGCAACCGATGACCGCAATATATCCTTCTTTAATGGATAGCATGCAATAAAGATACAACGGATATTACATTAATGTATTGAGATATTGCCATGTATCTTGATAAACTGATTTTAGAGCGCTATGACCAAGCAACACATAACCTTAGCTGAGGACATGGACATCTGCTTCCAATGGAAGTAACAGCATGTATCAAGCAGGCTTATATATTACCAGGATATAGCTTGCTCAAATGAACGATACAGGGTCATTCCACACATATGTTCCAAAAGGATGTGAACTATGCCAACTTGGTGCAAAGATGGTGCTCTTTGTAAGCGGTATATGCAACCGGGATTGTTTCTACTGTCCTGTCTCTATGGAAAGAAGAAGGGATGTTACCTTTGCCAATGAAAGACAGGTCAGCTCTGACATGGACCTGATAGAAGAAGCTCAGCTCATGGACGCCATGGGTACCGGCATCACGGGAGGGGAACCTTTACTTGTTCCTGAGAAGGTGCTCCATTATATAAGGCTACTTAAATCCTCATTTGGAGAGGAACACCACATCCATTTATATACATCCATTGCTCCGGAAAAACAACTAATAGAACAACTTGCCGATGCAGGTTTGGACGAGATACGATTCCATCCACCAACCCATATGTGGAATAGATTGGGTACAAGCCCCTATGTCGCAGCTATAAGGTATGCATCATTGCGCGGCATTGAAACTGGAATAGAGATCCCCGCTATTGAAGGTGTGGAGGATGTGATAGCCTTTACCAATGATATGGGATGTTTCCTTAATCTGAACGAACTTGAATTTTCAGACTCGAACGCTGAACAGATGAAACTTAAAGGTTTTGTACTTGAAAGTGATATAAGCAATGCAGTGGAAGGCTCAATGGGACTTGCAAGGACCAGTCTCAGTAATTGTACCGGGAAAGTGCATTTCTGCTCATCGACATACAAGGATGCAGTACAACTCCGTCAGCGACTGATACGTGTTGCAAATAATACTGCAAGGAAATTTGATGATGTGACAGATGAAGGTACAATTGTTTGCGGACAGGTCTTGTGTTGGGATACGCATAACATGCAATTGCTGACAGCAATGCTCCAAGAACAAGGACTGGAGGCTGAAATGATGGAAATAAAAGGCCTGTGTCTTGAAACAGCATGGTGGGTACTTGAAGACCTTGCAGATATCGTGCTCAAATATGCAAAGGAAATGACAATTGTGGAAAGATATCCATTCGAAGATGGATTCATAGTTGAGAGGATACCCCTGTGAAAGTAATAGGACCGGCTGTTTTGATTGCCAACTTATATATGCTAGAATGCTATAAGTAGTACAATTTCCATTATGCCGTTCACAGGTACAATAGAATTATAGGTAAAATGAAATATTAAAGGATGAGGTGTTTGTACTGGAAACAATAGAAGAGCGAGTAAGGGATAGACTTATCAGGTATCTCAGTCGCGATGATACAGGTATACGTAAAGTAGTATTGAGATTATTCCTGAATGGTGAGAAGTTCACTACCGGAGACGTGTACGAACATCTGAACAGCACTGATTTTGAAGTGAGCTACCGAGGAGTTTCTGCTATGGTTGGCCTTATGAACACAAGACTTGGCATCCTTAGCATAGATGTGACTGGTGATCACAATATATACCTATTAAAAGAGGATTATAGGGATATTGTGAAATCCGTCCTGGAGAATTATTGATACTAAATTGCACTGTGCTCTGATGATCGTTAAGATATGCAGAATTGTGCTTCCTATAGATCGATCTCGATGCCAGAATGCATGGTCACATGCTTCCGATATAGGATCAGGTGTTCAGTATGATGAGGTATATACCCCCGTGGATATACAAGGGATATGAACATCTGCTCACACATGAAGTGAAAAGTGGTCCCATCCCCAAACATGTTGCTATAATCATGGATGGTAACCGCAGATATGCACGTAGACATGGCAAAGTAGTTTCTTTTGGACATACAAAGGGAGCCGACATTACTGAAAGGGTGATAGAGTGGTCTGGCGAGCTGGGCATTGAGCACCTTACAATATATGCGTTCTCTACAGAGAACTTCAATCGCACTGACGATGAGAAGAATAAACTGTTCGAATTGATAAGATTAAAGTTTGACAAAATAGGAGAAGACCAGCGGACACATGATAAAAAGATACGTGTCCATGCAATAGGCGAGATTGAAAAATTGCCCCTGGAACTCCAAGAATCCATAAAGAATGTCGAACTTGCAACAGCTGCCTATGACCAATTAAACCTCAATGTTGCCCTGGCATATGGAGGAAGACAGGAAATAGTACAGGCTGTGAAGGATATAGCGCAAATGATAGAAAAAGGCGAGATCGAGTTAGATAACATCGATGAGAACACAATATCGGACCACCTTTACTCTGCTGGGGAAAAAGCCCTTCCTGACGTGGACCTGATAATCAGGACAGGCGGAGATGAGCGCGTATCAAATTTCCTACCATGGCAGGCAAATGGCAACGAATGTGCATCATACTTTTGCGTCCCCTACTGGCCAGACTTCCGCAAAATAGATTTCCTGCGATCCATAAGAGTGTATCAGACACGCACGGAGGAGATCGAACAGAATACCGCGCTACGTGCCGCTAATTTTATCAAGGCCCTGAGAAAGATAGAGATATAACAGGCTCCTGAAACAGAAATGGTAAATTCTGCGAAAAAGAGCTAGCCACAAAAATTGGCACCATGATTTTGGAAACTTTGACTGCAGTGATCAAAAGAACTGTTGATGCGGGAGGTGTGATTCGAACACACGAACTCCTACGAGACTAGGCCCTCAACCTAGCGCCTTTGGCCTGGCTGGGCAACCCCCGCAAACGATACCTGTACTGGATACAGAACGAGTGCCTGATATAATTAACAATTAACAAATAAATAAATGATTAGTGCGGGAGGTGTGATTCGAACACACGAACTCCTACGAGACTAGGCCCTCAACCTAGCGCCTTTGGCCTGGCTGGGCAACCCCCGCATGAACATGTTAAATAAATAGTAGGAGAAAGCTCTCCTGCCGGATCATAGAGATTCCAGTATCTCCCCCATCCGGGTAGCTTTGTCCTTAATACTCTTCCCTGCATTTATAATTAACTGTTGGATGGTGTAGGAACCATCTGATTCCATAGTAAAGATAAATGCATTTTCGTTGACTGAGACCTTAACTGCGTGTAACTCACATGTCCTCTGGCAGAGCTTACACAGCATGCATTTCTGAATATCGTTTGGAGATATACCTGCACCTTCAGGCCCGACCTTGATTATCCCTTGAGGGCATTCAAGTACACATGCACCACAACCATCACAATTGTCAAAGGTTATGATAGGCATGTTCTTGTAGCCACAAGCAACCCCGGCCTGCCATCGGGCATGCGTATGACCATAGCCTTTTTGGGCTATGGCCTCCAACACTACCTTCTGACCTTCCTTCAATTCGACTATAGGAACAGTGAGATCGGCAGGCTGCACGGTCTCATCAGATGAAACGAAGTCGCCTGAGTAGACGACCTTCGGCCCTTCTGCGCTCAGCATGAGGGAGACCTTGCAGGCCGGACATTCCGAACCACCGCATGTGCACTCTTCTACAGGTACGAACTCTTCAATGTTTGCTGCCAAGGGAATGAGAGCAAGCCTTAATCCCAGCTGTTCATCAAAGAGGACGGAGGTATTATTGTAAATGTTGACGTAGGTTATTGCAAGGGTCGGTACGTCAGAAAGCGCTGCCCTCCGTATACCGTTTGCAAAAGCCGCGCTCACATTAGACAATACGAACTTCGCAGACCTCTCTGACATCTCCAGTATGTCTACTTCCATTGCCATGAGTCCATATCCTTATTTTATGTTCGATTATATTCTAAGATTTATACTCTTCTTCCACCCTTTGGACGGGTCCCATCGTGTGGTACAGGAGTGACGTCCTGTATCCTGCCTATCTTTATCCCTGCTCTTGCAAAGGACCTGATAGCTGCCTGTGCACCTGGCCCGGGGCTTCTCTGCTTATTGCCTCCGGGGGCACGGACCTTAATGTGGATGCCCTCGATACCCTTGTCCCTGAGCACATCTGCAAGCTGGCTTGCCATCTGCATAGCTGTATAGGGTGAACTTTCATCACGAGCAGCCTTGACGACCATACCACCTGAGGACTTTGCCAGTGTCTCAGCACCGGTGATATCGGTTATCGTGATTATCGTGTTGTTGAATGAGCATTTTATGTGGGCAACGCCCCAAACTCCGCTTATTGCCATATCTTATTCCTCCTTTCATGCTCCTGAGACATTGGATGCTACCTGTGCAGGCCTCTCTGGATGACTATCGCTGGTCAATGGGGAACCACCGTAATATCCTATACCGGCCTCCTCTTCCTTGGACACGAGCATTCCGGGGACGGTTACCCTCTTACCGTTGATAGCTATGTGACCGTGGGTTATGAACTGCCTTGCCTGTTTTGGGCTGCGTGCAAAACCAAATCTGTGCACCAGCGTCTGCAATCTGCGCTCAAGGACAGCATTTGTCTGCAAACCAAGAATATCATCGATATTAGAATCTGTGCTCAGCACTGAATAACGGATCAATCTTGCAAGGATCTGATCAGCCTCGGTCTTATTGTGACCTGAAAGCTCACCCTCTGCAAGAAGCCTGCGGGCATCTGCCCTATATCTCCTGAGGACACTGTGTGCCTTCCAGAGTTCCTTCTTGTTACGAAGACCATACTTCTTCACAAGTTCAAGTTCACCTGCCATCCTGGCTGCCTGCCATGGATGCTTTGGAGTATCGTAGCTCTTTCTCTTCTTACCTGGATATCCCATAAGATCACCTTACTTCTTCTTGCTCACACCAATGGTGGAACCACGCCTTCCGGTGGATTTTGTCCTCTGACCACGGACCTTGAGACCTCTCTCATGCCTCAGACCACGGTAAGCCCTGACCTTCTTGAGATTGTTGATATCCTCTCTGAAGGTAAGCATGATATCCTGTCCGAGCAGGTGCTTGTCCTCTCCTGTGAGAGGGTCCATACGCCTGTTGACCATCCAGGCGGGCATCTTGTTCTCAAAATCTGCAATAGCTGCATCCAGCTTTGCCACATCCTCTTCCGGAAGGTAACCAATTATACCTTTGGGGTCGATGCCAGTACTTTCTACGATCACTCTTGATGTTCGAAGCCCTATACCACGAATACCTGTCAGTGCATACATTACATGCTGACTTCCCTGAAGGTCAGTATTCATGATACGGACTAAATGTCTTATTTCTTCTTCTGCCATTGAATATCCTCCTTAAGGATGCTTTGCATCCCGTAGCCCCGGGGCACAGAAACCCCGGCACACCCTTTGCGGGTAATGTTATTCTATAAATATCCTTATAAATAGAACGTGACTCGGCTGTATATACTATTTTTCGTATTTAACTTTATTGTGTAACGCAAATAGTAATTCGCCTTAACATGCATATCATTACATAAATACCTTCCCCGAAAAAATAGAAAAACCTGCGAAGTTGGTCCACCCTATGATAGACATATTATATATCACAATTGGAAAAACAAAGGACTGAAACCATATCATGCCTTTTGGGCAGGTAGCAAGGATGCTTCCTTGGACCTGAAGAATACCATTCCCAATAGAGAACAGACAATAGCAAAGATGAGGGTTTCCTTGTAGCCAAATCCCTGGAGCATTACTCCGCCTATCAATGACCCTATGATACTTGCCAAAGCTATGACAGAATTGAGGATCCCAATAGCTGTGGCCTTTTCTGAATTATGCTCAACGAGCAATTGATTGCCACCCACATAGAGGAAAGACCAACCAAATGCCACACATATCATCCCCGGTATCACAAAGATGAAGCTTGGGGCAAGCAGATAGAAGGTGAAGGCCAGTGCAGATGTGATACAACCCCATTTGACAAGCCAGCGATTATCCAGGCCGTCCATCCTGCGCATGACCATAAACTGTACCAGTGGATTGATAGCATAGATGATGGCTATCCAAAAGTGAGAGGCACCCAATTGGACCAGATAAAGTGGGAGTATGGCCCAGACAGAGGAGGCACCCATGTGCCTGATGAATATAGAAAGATAAATACCAATGTTACGTGAGAAGGTATCAAATGAGAAATAACTGACCTTCACAAGTGGTTTTTCAATGTCCTGAAGCTTTAGTGCATGGAAAAATGCTGCAAAACAGAACAGAGCAGAAAGCAGGAACAATGTATGCACATCCTCAATGAGGGATGCAACTAGGTATCCTATCATCCAGCCCAAAGAACCAAATGAAGTGAACTTACCAATACTGCCTTTCTGATAATAGATATATATGGTAAGTGCTGCCGGATATATGCTCATGCAAAACCCCACCAGGGCCCTTGAAAGCGCCAGTGATAGGCCATTGAAGGCAAAGGTCTGGAGGATAAAGGCAAGGCCCGACAGGAACAGACCAATTAGTACGATAGGCCGCAAGCGATTGATATCTGCAGCCTTGCCGAAGATGAAGGAAGAAAGGAATGATGCGAGACCAAACAGAGCACTTATCAACCCCACCTCAAAAAAGGATGCTCCTAATGCTGCTGCATAAATTGGTACGAACACGTTGGACAAGGTTTGTGAGACGTTTGTCAGAAGATGAATTGTATTTATTCGCATTTTTTATAATAATATATTATCCGCACTATTTTAACTTATTCAATTGCTGTTGCTGATGATAATGAGGTATACCTCACCTGACATATATCCGTTCCTCAAGCCCATAGTTGAACCAAAGCCAGGGTATTCTCTTCCACTCTAACAAATAGTGCAGTAGACCATCTGGCACATGATGGAGTAGCCATGTAAAAATGTGATAATGGCATCCGAACCCGTGCACGGTGTTGAGGAGGTAGGGTTTGCTAGAGGAGAAGCGAAGTGTCCTATACTGATCGGCTTATTCCACGTAGAAGGCCTTCCCACATCCCACTATCGGCACAAGCTCCACATCTCCCGCAAGCTCCGCCCCATAGCGCCTCTGCTCGCCTTGTTTTCGCGCCTCTTGTAATGCAAGAGGGATGCGCTCATTCTCGGAAGATGGTAAGAACTTAAGCTCAAAGACCACTGTGCGATTGCATTTACGGTCGTGAACCATCAAATCAGGTCGACCCTTTCCAGATTCACGATTGGAGACAACCTCATAACGCTTACCGCGACCGACATCGGAATTCATTAATAAGGCGCATGTGAGGTAAAGGTGATAAGCGTTCTCACTGACAAGATCGAAATAGCTGAAATGCAGCAGGCGACGGTTGAGCTGATCGTAGAAGGTGCTCCGGTCGGAAAACAGGAGCTCAGCGAGGTTTTCTGGAGTGCGTACTTCGGTTGAATAGATTTCCCGAAGCATTTTTCGGAAATAGTAAGTTATCTCCTCGTTGGGGATACGCAGGAAGTAAACGTCGTCTATCTTATGCGAACTCACGGTGACATAACCACTGTAGAGGAGTAAAGTCCAGAGGCTATCAATAGAATGTAGATCTAAAAACGTTATGCCTTCATCGATGCTAGCCTCGATTGTTCCGCCCTGCAAGATATTTTCGGATACTGCCAAAAAGCGATTCAGGTCTTTTACTGCTACACTCTTGATAAGGTCATCAGATGCGGTGTTCACCCAATAAGGGTCAAGGTCACCGTGTTCAAGGAATTTCAGTATAGATAAAGGATTATAGATATCAGTATCTCCAAGCCCTTTTCTGCCGAAATGATAACCATCGTAATAGCTTTTTACATCGCTCTCTTTATCATTGTAACCATAATCAACTAAAGCTTTTGATACTTCATTCTGAGTAAAACCAAAGCAATCATTAAATCCATCACTTATGACACTATATACTTGCACATTATTCATGCCAGAGAAGATGCTTTCCTTTGATATTCGCGAAACACCAGTAAGTACCGCTGTCTCAAGATAGGGATTGGTTTTAAGAGTACTACTCATGAGGTTTCGAAATAGATTGATGGCTTCGGTGTAGTAGCCATTCACATAAGAATAGATAATGGGTGAGTCATATTCATCTATAAGTATCATGACCTTTTTATCATAATGCTTGTGCAAAAGCCGGCTCAGTGTATACAAGGCATCGGAAGCATCTTCTATGCCTCCCATGGCAATTCTGTCATATTCAAGCAAATCATACTTGGAGAGCCTATCGCTTTCTGCCAAAAACTGGTAATTGCTGTATAGGTCGATCATTTTCCTGCGGAGTTTGAACTTGACATCTTCAATATTACTGCCGTTTGTGTCCTTTAGGGTGATAAAAATAACAGGATAGAAACCAAAGTACTCCATATGTGGAGATTTTTCAATCTCAAGCCCCGAAAACAGCCCTCTATTCTTCTCTGCCCCTTCCACATCAAAGAAATAGTGCAACATACTCATGTTAAGCGTTTTACCAAAGCGCCGGGGACGTGTGATAAGCTTGACCTGCACTCCTCTTTTATCTAGGAACTCAGCAATGAACATGGATTTATCTACATAATAACAATCATTCTCAATGATGAAACGGAAATCGTCCACACCAAGAGCAAGTGGTTTATACTGTTTTTTCACTCCCATGTCAGTGCTCCTACCCTTAATTGCCATTAATTTTGTTCAATATTAGAACTATAGAGTAAAATATCTTTTCATCTAAATGTACCCATGCCTGCACTTTAGCTAGCAAAAATGGGGGCTGCTAAGCCTTACGCGCGCGAGGCAAAGCACCCCCGTCCCAAAAGCAGTCAACTCCGCCCACATGCACAAACCACCAGCCCAGATCATGCTACCCCATAAGCGCACATCCCACCCTCCACTCCCACATCACAAACCCGCGCGCCCTCACCACTACGCGCGCGAAAAGCAAAACGCCCCATTCGCCCATATGGCAACCCCGCCCACATACATAACCCATCAAACCATTAAGAGTGGTTCGATTTTACTCAAGTTTGGATAATAAATATGTATCAACCCATTGTGGAATAGGATTTTCACCAATCAGTTGAATATTCCCTTTAGGATCTTTTTCAAGAATTAAGACGGACTCTGTGCCCGAATTATCATAAACATAAGCCCTTCTACATAGCTTAAAAGCATCATATAAAAATCCGTTCGAACGTTCATACCGAGCTACTACGTCAACATCGGGAACATAATGTCCTCCATTTTCAACACGTTCCGACACTCTTCCTAGGTTTGTGGAACTATCCGACAGACCAATAAAATAAAGATATAGTTCCCATTCTTTTTTGATAGCTCGTTTCATGAATTCTAGTTTAGACACATGTGAAAATACGGTCTCAAATGAAAATAGATCAATATCGGCATCGATTAATTTCTCGCGGATGAAATCAGCTACCAATGAACCAACGTAGTCACTTTTTAGATTGTTGACAAGAGAATTTATTCCAAATTGAATCTTATCAATATCAATTCCACTTTTTATGAATAGGGTTGAGCTTAAAAGGTGGTTCTTAAATTCGGAAATGTTGGTCTGTATATCGAATGCACTAAAATCGATCAGCTCCATTCGATTAAAATCATCGGGGTTGATATGTAATTTTGTATTTATCAACCACGGCATATCTTTGCGGAAATCATTAGTAAGAGTAGTTTTGCCAGATCCATTTGGACCTGCAAATATGCGGATCCGCTTCATATTTTGTACACACGTTTCTTTGGGATAACGAATGCATTGTCGAGGGTTTTAATATGCTCTTCCCGACCATCTGGATATCTTTTGATAATGGCATTACCCTTCTGTATTGTAATAGCTCTGCCATTTCTAAGTGCATCCATTGAGGCATTAGATGTTGCTTTTCGTGCCCTTTCCGCAATGACCTTTGATTGTACATCAGGTGGTATATGCACCGTTGATGCACCTTTACAAACCACGGTATGCTCAGTGATTCTAGAATGGGCATTCTCGCAGTTGCTTGTTTTTGTCATGCTATCCTCCATCCATTATAACAGATGATGTACTATGTTTATCCTTTTGAATTATTTAAACTTATGCCCCTCCTAATTGACATATATTTTCCAATCGTTTAGAGAACGTATCATATTGCATCACGCGCACCACCCCGCTCATATGGCAACCCTACCCACATACATAATCCACCAACCCAAATCACGCTAACCCATAAACACACCCTGACCCCATTTCCCATATCACAAACCCGCCGCACACACCACTACGCGCGCGAGGCAAAGCACCCCCGGACTAAAATAATTCGACGCCGCCGCATAAAAAGAAAACAAAAAGCCAATGCTGCTTAGCAAAAACCATAAAAAGAAGCGCCGAGGGGGAGATTCGAACTCCCGAGGGGCGGATGCCCCACAAGCTTTCCAGGCTTGCGCCCTACCACTAGACTACCTCGGCATTAAGATTCGCGTACTTTGCTCTTCCAGCCTTGCGGATAAGTGCCAGCAAACATTATTACTCTTTCGGTCAGAGCAGCAAAGCCATGCTCTGAAACCAGCATTTCCTCAGCATCCATTAGAGCTCGGGACAAGGAAACTGCCTCACCTTTTAAACTGAAGATACATATCTGGTCGCCTTTCCTGATACTCGTATCAATATCGACGATACCTGGCACTGTGAGTGCGGCACCCTGGCATATGGCATCCACAGCACTATCACGGATGACAAGTCGAGGCAAATGGGCAAGACCCTCCTCCAGGGGGTGAACAAGCCTGCGCAGATGGGACTCATCACCGTCCTCCTTCCAGAAGACATAAGCATCCCTGAGATCATGGAGAGTGACAAGGGAATCCTCACCAAAGGGACCAGTACCAACCCTGCGCAACTGCTGCATATGAGCACCTGTACCAAGCGCCATACCGATATCATGACAGAGCTTACGGATATAAGTACCTGCCTCGCAACGGACCCTAAGGAGCACAGACCTGTCCTTCACCTCGAGCACATCAAGCTGATATATGTCCCTGACCCTCAACTCACGCTTCACTGCAGATATGACAGGTGGCATCTGAAAGATAGGACCAGAGAATCCGGCACACACTGAACGCACCTTCTTTTCAGCTGCAGTAGTGTGCAAACGCATGAGGCATACATACTCCTTACCGGAAAGACGTAAGGCTGAGACGGCCTTTGTTGCCCTGCCAAGCATAATGGGCTGGACACCAGTGACACCTGGATCAAGTGAACCGGAGTGGCCCGCCTTATCAAGCTCAAGCATGTCACGCACCCAAGCTGTGACCTCGTGACTGGTAGGACCTTTGGGCTTGTCAAGGTTCACAACACCCATATTCAGATACTCATGGATAGGACGCTCAGCTGGCTTACAACCATAGGAAGGACTGGTCCTTGCTGCTACCTTTTGAACCATCGCGGGCTGACAAATCGATGGCTGATCACATATCCTGTCAACAGAGTTCATTTAAGCCCGTCTTGTTTAGAAAAGCGCTCGACTGCGCATGAAATAATATCAGCCGTCATGAATTGGTCCCACCTCGATGAGTCTATGACCAGATCATACACCGAAAGGTCATCAATGTCAATACCATAGATGCTACGGTACCTGAGAGCCTCTGAAGCTTCGCGCTCTTTGGTCTCTTCGAGCTTTTGCTCAAATGGACCTGATTCACGAACTGCTATGCGGCCCACCCTGATCTCCACAGGGGCCTTTACCCATATCCGCAGAGCGTGTTGGGGCGCCATGTGACCCGCCAGCCGCCCTTCGAGGATCATGTTGTCCCTTGTATGTGCAATTTCTTTCTGGCGCTCATCTATCTGGTGATCGATGGAATCGTCAGACTCGGCCAATGCCCCAAACTCAGAGAGGCTCATGCCATACTCCTGTGCAAGGGAACGGAAGACCTCACCGGCAGATACCATATCAAGCCCGTGCCTCTCAGCAAGTAAACGGGAAACCGTGGTAGTACCACTGCCCGGCAGACCACTTATTGTCAGTAGCAATTATAACCCACCAACGTCCAGCATTTTTCTGACCAACTGGCTCACTGCCATGGAAGCGAGGAAATACCAGAACAACCAGTATTGGAAAGGACCAAACAGACCATCCACCAATACGCATTCTCCCCAGAATGGGAAGATCATAGTTGCTGCCGCGTGGGATTTCATGTAAGAATAGATCCACATGAAGAGGGGCAGGGAGATGATACTGATATAGGCCATGGGCTTGAACTGCTGCTTGGACATCGCCATCTGCTCGTCCATCATCTCCAAGCGCTGGTCCTCCAGTTTCTTCATAAGGGCGGCATTGTTAGAAAGCTGTGCCTCCCTGAAATCCTTCTGGAACACGCGCATCTTTTCCTGAACATTGCGCATGAGGTCCCAATCCATGGTATATTTCTGAATGAGCGCGGCATACAGAGCAGTGATAGCTGCCATCATGAACAACACGATATGGAAGTTGCTACCGCCAAGGAAAGCTACCAGAGGGTACATGATGAAACCCACGGCGTTGCCCAAGGAGTCCCTGAAACCCTGACCAAGTATCATGATACCTATCATTAGGGAAAAACCAAGGGCTAACAAGGCACGCTCTATCTGTTTTTTGAATTCAGCTTTTGCCATCGGGCTTCATCACCTTTTAATTATTGTCCATTTTATCTATATTTGTCCATTATACCTGAAATGGTCTTGAAGATATCATCGACATTACCACTGCCATTCAGGTTAACGAGGATACCGGCCTTATCATAATAATCGATCAATGGCTTTGTCTTTTGGTTATAGACCGCAAGCCTCTGCCGGATGACCTCCTCTCGGTCATCATCCCTCAGATAGAGAGCTGAGCCACAAGAGTTGCACACACCCTCCTTGGTAGGGGGATTGGATACTACATGATAGCTCTCATTGCACTTGGGACATGTCCTACGCCCACCAAGCCGCCTCACAAGCTCATCATCAGAAACATCGATGTTGATGACCACATCCAGTGGTTTACCGATCTCCTGCAATATAGCATCCAAAGCATCTGCCTGGGGGATGGTCCGTGGATACCCGTCAAGAAGATAACCAGCACTACATGCAGAAGTGGTCAACATATCCCTGATAAGGGCAATGAGCACTGAGTCCGGGACCAGTTCACCCCGGTCCATATACTCCTTTGCCTTGATACCAAGTTCGGTCCCATCCCTGACATTGACCCTGAGAATGTCACCGGTGGATGTGTGGGGTATACCATACTTCTTGCTCAATTCCTTTGCCTGGGTGCCTTTACCAGCACCCGGCGGACCGAATAATACTACATTCATACTAAACACCTGTTTAACATTACTGCCCAAAGAAGGACCTTATCATCGGATGCATCTCCATCATCTGCTCAGATGCTATATCCTCATAGAGACGGTAGACGATACTCACCGCAAGCAAGAGACCAGTACCACCGGCACCTCCCAGAGTACCCATCAGACTTGCAATAAGCGTGAGCACACCTATGAATGCACCACCTATTATTGTAACTTTCGGGATGTAACGCATCATGACCTTCTCTATACTTCCGATGTTCCTCCTGAATCCGGGGATCTGCATGCCTGAATTGAATATCTTCTTAGCTGTGGGCTTTGCACCCATTCCGGTCGTCTCGATCCAGAACAAAGCAAAGATGATACCTCCACCAATAAGGAAGACCGCATCGACAAGTACATGCAAGATGATCTGCCAGAGAGCCGGTGGAACAACACCATAGCTATTGAAGGAACTCCTAACAAGCGCTGGGATCCAGTCGTAGGGACTGTTTATGGGAGACAAGTAATACATCAGACCATTGACAGGGGTCGACTTGACAAACTCTCCAAGGAAAGTAATACCCCTGCTGCTGAGCAAAAGCCCAACCATCTGGATGTTAGCCTGCAAGGCACGGACCAGGATCATAGGAAGAACTGATGCGTAGATGAGCTTGACCGGGAACTTGCCCCTTGCTCCCCTTACAGCACTGTGTGCCAGAGGGATCTCAATGCGTGTACTCTCAACATAAACGACGAGCATGAAGATGATGAATGTGCTCAGAAGTGCCAAAATGCCACCCTGGATGAGCATGAACAGCAAGCCATCGCCTGAGAAAAGGTCAATGCCAAGATTATCGGTCGTCAGGAAGAAGATCCACTTGGGCAGGAACCCTGCAGGGATACCTGTTGTGGGGTCCTTGACCCAGCTGAACAGACCTGTAACAATCTGCTGTGATACTCCGGCCACTATGAAAAGACCGACACCAGAACCTATGCCCCACTTTGAGACGATCTCATCCATGAAGAGGATAAGCACGCCGCCTATGCATATTTGCAGGAACAGAAGGAAAGTGATGACCCCGGTACTTACCCCAAGGGACGCGGCTATAGCGGCATCGGGCATGACGAAACCACCGGCTACCTGTGGCAAAGCTTCAAGGACTATCATCACAAAGACCAAAGCCTTCTGTGCACCCTGGAAAAATGCCTGGTCGCCTGGGTTGGACATATCAAGCTTGATAACCTCTGCACCAACCAGCAACTGCAAAACGATGGACGCTGTGACAATTGGTCCGATACCAAGTAGCATCAGAGAACCTGAAGCTCCTGCAAAGAATGCTCGATAGGATTCGAACAGGTCGATCGAACTCCGTGACAATCCAAACAGCGGAACATTAGCAAGCACAAAATAAAGCACAAGTACCCCAAGCGTCCACATTAGTTTTTTCTTGAAATGTACATGCCCTTCTGGACTTGAAACCGCAGGTAGTTTACTGAAAATCGGTGTTAAACTTTCCTTAAGACTCATTAATTCCACCCTTCACTGGGAAATCCATGCAATTCATAATTGAATATGGCTAGATGATCGTAATAATTTATAAATATACGCTTTCTCGTGCGTAGAACAATGAAAAAATCAAGTAATGCCAGAAGGCATTACTCTTCAGATCCAGAACAGGAACCACCTGCTTTTTCGATCTTGGCCTTTGCTGACGCTGAGAACTCGCATGCGGTAATGGACAGTTTCTTGGAAACCCTGCCCGTACCAAGCACCTTCTCAATAGCAAGATCACCAAGGTCAATGTGGTAAACTCCATCCTTAAGCTCGGCAAATCCATCGTTTACAAGCTGGTCGGCCAGTTCATCAAGTTCACCCACATTGACAATGGACACATCATTGAGCGTCTTGAATGGGCGAACAAAACCCTTCTGTGAGCCAACTGTGTATCCACGCTGCATTGCACGGGTGTGATGATGGGCATTTCCACCACATTTACCTCTTCCACCACGGTTTCCGGCACCACGTCTGTTCTTACCGGTACCTCCACCGCAAGTACGTGATCCCCTGAACTTTTTTGTATTTCCTTTTACCATTCCGGATCACCTCATCTTCTTCAATAACTGGTTGATATCCTCACCATGGTCACCAAGGACACCACCCTGCTGCACGGTCCTCTTGATACCTGCATGCCCTTTTCTTGGGGGGTGCAACCTGAAGACCGGCTTGAGCTTTGGCACGTCCTTAAGACTTGCATTGCCATCGCACAAGGCTTGTGCAAACTCTCCTATGCTTGCAAACTTGGTGTTTGCTGCAAGATACTCATTTGTGAGCCTCTCGCCGCCCTGAAGCATACCACGTTTCTCGAGCATCTCGGTGAGCGTCTCGACATCAATGACACCAAAGGCCACGTAGTCCTTGACCTTCTGTATCATACCCTCATTCTGTGGACTGGCACTGAGCACCACACAATGATTGACCCTGTGGAGACGGAGCATCTTAAGAGTATCATCGATGGATCCCCTTACGTTGATGTTACCGCGTACCCTTACCAAAGCGTACATCTCAGACCTCCCTCTTTGCTGGCTGCTTTACGATACCGGTATTCTGCAGAGCATTGAACGTTGCCTTTGCAAAGTTCAGTGTGGTCCTGGTAGTACCTTCTGTCCTGGTCCACACATCCTTGACACCTGCCTTCTCCAACACTTTCCTTGCAGTATCTCCGGCAGCAAGTCCAAGACCACGGGGTGCAGGCTTCAGTTCAACAATAACACTGCCTGCCTTGCCCTTGACATCGGAGGGTACTGTGTGCTCACGGCCACAGGTACATTCCCATGAACCGCATCCACGGTTGACCCGTACGATGTTTATCTTGGCATTGTCGATAGCCTTCCTGATAGCAGGACCGACCTGAACGTCCTTGCCCTGGCCAAGTCCTACAAAACCATTACCATTGCCTACGATAACAGTAGCTCTGAACTTTACACGGCGCCCGGAGTCGGTCATCCTCTGGACCATGTTGATATCAAGGACCTCATCCTCGAGTTCCGGTAGTAAGATATCGATTATTTTGGACTCCCTTATAGGAAGGCCAGAGTCAATGGCCTCGTCCATGGAAGTGATCTGCCCTTCTTGAACGAGTACTCCAAGCCTTGTCTTCGGAACCCATTCTCCATCATATTCATATGCCATTAAATCACCTAATTGAAGTCAGCAGAGATCTTATCCTTAACTGCATCGAACAGTTCCGGCAGATTTGATCCTTCCACATACTCTGCTACGTGTTCTCCTCTTATCCTCTCGTCAGAAGGCAGGATGGATGGGTCATGAGGTATCTCAAAACCAGCATCCACAATACCCTTCAGAGTTGCATACACCCTTGAACCTGGTGATGCGACCTGTAATCCGAGATCAAGGATACCATACTCAAAGCCCTTGGCCTGTGCCTTGTAACCGAACAGAAGTCCGGAAAGGTATGCAGCCGTGGTGTTCCCAGTGGCTGCATCATACCCATACTTTTTCAGTTCAGTAGATACAACTGATACATATGTCACATCCCCTTCAGGGGTCGGAGCAACAAGCTGGATACGCATATGCTTTGTGCTCTTGCGCACCACCACACGGTCCTCCCTGGAGAGGATCAACTTGAGCCTCAAGTGGTAATCAGTGCGCCCTTCTCTTCTTCTCCTGAAAGCGAGTTTATATCTGGGTCCTGTTGCCATGATCAACTTCTCCTGATTAATACATATACATTATTGGTCATCAATCATTCCTCGCGTTTTATGAGCTTTGCGGACTCCAGGTGTGATACCAGGTGAGCTACACTGCGATACTCCCCACCCTTTGCCTTGCGATATACCTTGCAATAGGTGGACTTGTCCAGTGAACCATCTGCACGCATTTCCTTAAGCTTCTGCCTCAGCGCACGGATCTTCTTGATCCACTGCTCTTTGCTGGGAGTACGTGCACCCTTCTTACCCTTTCTCTTACCATGACCCTTGCGGTGCCCATACTTGCGTTTGGCATCCCTTGTCCGGGCACGACCACGGCTGACACCCTTGACAGACTCGGCCTTGATATTACCAAGCTTTATCTGCTCACGGATATCCTCCCTGGTGATAGCAACTGCGATCTCTGCAGCCGCTTCCGGATTGAGCCATACCCTGTGGATACCGCAACCGAGGACCTCTGATGCAACCCTCTTTTGATTAGCAAGATCGGTCATCTTACTCTACTCTCCTTGGATTCAGGACCTTAAGACCAAGCTCCTGAGCTTTTGCCTGAATGATGGCTTTCTTCCTGCCGCCAACCTGTGCGGCTATCCTCACTGCCTGTGCAGAGGCATCCATACCGTTCATATCTGAAACTGTGTACACAAGGGTCTCAGCATATCCTGAAGGATGAAGTCCTTTGACAGCTACAGGACTGCCATATCCTGCCTCAACAAGGGCTCCCTTTGCCTTATAGTGTCTGCGCTTCTTACCACGAAGACCCCTTGGTGCCCTCCAGTTGGAATCCAGACGCTTGAACTTGTGTGAGTCTGCCCTCACGAAGTGGGGCTTCTTACTCTTCTGGACCTTCCTTACTCTAAAAAGACGGCTTTTCTTTACATCCATTCAAATCACCTACGCTGTCTTCTCCACTATGTATATTCCATCTTGGAACGTACGTGGGTCAAAACCCTTGATCTTTGTCGCCTGCTCTATATTGGCAGCGGTCTGACCTACATCTTCCTTATTGATACCAGAAACGAGGACCTCATCAGCACTCGTCTTGATCTTGGTCTCTCCAAGGATCTTTGCTGTCCTGGGCTTCTTCTCCCCAAGGAAGTTACCTATGGTGAACTTCTTACCATCTACCTTCACCTGCATAGGGAAGTGGGAGTAGACGATCTTCATGCGATACTCAAAGCCATTTGTAACTCCAGTGATAAGATTATCGATATGAGAAGCAAAGGTACCTACCATTGCCCTCTGGGATTTCTTATTGACCTCCGTATCGACAACTACCTTTGAGCCATCTACCAGTATATGGATACCCGGATACCAGAAGTACCTCTCATTGGAGCCCTTTGGACCTTTCACTGACATAAGGTTCCCCTTCATGGTGACTGTAACGCCACTGGGAATAGGGATCTCGGTTCGTATTTCTTTTGCCATATTTACCATCCCCAAATATCAGTACACGTAAGCCAAGAGCTGTCCGCCAACGTTGTTCTCACGGGCTTCGTATTGTGATATGACACCTTTTGAGGTGGTCAGTATCAAAATACCGAAGTTCTTTGCAGGAAGATACTGCTTCTCCCATCTTTCGAAATCTACAGCGCCTACAGAATAGCGTGGCTTTATGGCCCCGCACTTGTTGATCCTTCCAACAAGCTGTACCTCGTAGATCCCTGCCTTACCATCTTCAATAAATTCAAACTCGCCAAGATATCCACGGGACTGCATGACCCGAAGGACGGTCCCGATGAGCTTTGAAGCTGGCTGAATGGTACAGGAACTCTTTCCTATTGCCTCTGCATTCTTTATTGTGGATAATGCATCTGCGAGTGGATCTAATAATACCATTTATCTCACCTCACGTATATTTCTCGAATCCCATATCATAGGCTATCTCACGGAAGCAGTGCCTGCACAGGTATATGTCATACTTCCTGACAAGTGCCTGTTTTCTGCCGCATCTCTTGCATTCGTGTGCGCCCCGTCCAAAGTTCTTAGTGGTCTGAACCATTAAATGACCTCCACGGAATATTTCTCTTTTAAGAAGGCAACCGTGTCATCCGTTGTGATCTTGTGAGATGTCGGGACCTTGCTTTTTGCAACCTTTCTCCGGGCAACCCTATAACCTGGACGCTTGACGACCACATTGATATCCATACCAAAGATACCAATGTTAGGGTCATACCGCATACCCGGGAAATCGGTGTGCTCTTCAATACCAAAACCAACATTGCCGTTCTTATCGAACTGGCTCATATGAAGTGTACCTTCAACGATACCAAGCGCTGTGGTAAGGAATGTATCGGCCCTTTCTCCCCGCAGGGTGACCTTGCATCCGATAGGCTCATTCTTCTTGATACTGAAAGCCGGAAGGGTCCTCTTGGAATAGGTCCTGATGACCTTCTGTCCAGTGATAGCGGCAAGGATACCTTCTGCATCCACGAGGTGCTGACCACTTTCTCCAACACCCATGTGCACGACCACCTTCTCAATAACAGGTGCTCTCATTACATTACTCAACTACTTCACCACCTAGCTTGATAGCAGGTTCGTTCTCACCAATGACAACAACATAATCCTCAATGGTCTCAAAGTCATAATCGCCACTGATGGACACTGTGTTGTGCCTGGAGCTACGGACCGTGTTGATATCTTTTATAGTACCAATGGAACCGGTGTGCTTTCCACCAACGATCATTGCAAGATTACCCTGCTGATACCTGATGTGCTTGAGCACTTTCTTATCAGGCAGTGAAATGATAATGGAATCCTTTGTGTTATATTCATTGGACCCTATTATATTGGAACCGTCATTGAGATTGAGTTGAATGACCCCGCCCTTGAGAACGGTCTTGCCATTGATCCTGCAAAGCTTGTTATCAGTGGATTCCTTGATCTTATGGAGCTCAAGTCTTCCCTTGTTGTCAAGCAGGACACGGTATGCCACATTCTCTACAGGGATGGATATTACATCCAGTAAGCCCACTGGGAACCGAAGGTCCTTGCGTACTATACCGTCAACGAGCACCTTGCCCTCGGAGAGCACACGTTTTGCCTCGTCACGATTATCGACTATACACAGCATGTCCCTGAGGATGACAGCCAGAGGGATACTTTGCTGCTTGTTGTGTGGACCAGGCCTTGTTGCAGTGATCCACTTGTTGGATTTCTTAGATATCTGCCAGCTGGTTGGTACAGATATTCTCTTTTGATGTTTGCCCACAGAACCACCTACTTTCTAATTACTGCTTCCCTGCGTTCGTCTTTCAATTCCAGGGTCATGATCATTACATTGGAAGGATAGATAGGTCTTGCAACCTCATCGCCTTTTGCCTTGGTCACACTGACCCCACTGACCACGATAGTACCGTGCTTGAGGGAGACTGCCTCTACCTTACCCGTTGTACCTGCATGGTCACCGCGCATGACCTTTACAGTGTCACCTACAATGACACTTGCAGATCTGCAACCGTATTTTGTGCGCAGTTCCTTTGAAAGTGTAGCACCCATGTATTTCTGTCTGATATGCAAAGGAGCATTATATCTTGCCTTTCTTTGCTTTCTTGGCTGTGTTGATACCATATTCTTCACCTCAGGCTACAATGGATGCTGTGGTCCCGATCTTTGGGTACCTCTCAGCGGCTTCTCTGGCAACAGGACCCTTGATATCGGTCCCCTTTGGCACTCCGTCCTTATCTACAATGACAACCGCATTGTCCTCAAAGGATACACGAAGACCATCCGGGCGGCGGTACTCCTGCTTCTGACGTACGATGACGGCCAGCATTATCTGCTTACGCATCTCAGGGGTACCCTTCTTGACGGATACGACACACATGTCACCGATGCCTGCCTTGGGGTATCTGTTCTTTACACCACGATATCCCTTGACAGCCACGATCTCAACAACACGCGCTCCGGTATTGTCAACACAGTCGATACGTGTCCCTTTGTTCAAAGCACGTGGGATCGTTGATCGAATACCCCTCATGCCTGTGCCTCCGCCTTAATTACAACAAATGACTTTGTCTTGCTTAAGTGCCTGCATTCTGCAATCGTTACAAGGTCCCCTATCTTTGCATCGATACAATCGGGATTGTGTGCATGGATCTTGGATTGCCTTTTTTCATACCTTTGGTATTTCTTGTTAAGCATTTCGTGCTTGCGCTGGATGACCACGGTCCTTCCCATCTTGTCACTGACAACGGTCCCCACAAGGACCTGTCCCCTTACGGGAAGCTGTCCATGGAAGGGGCAATTTATGTCATTGCACACCTTTTCAGGGGCCGGGACATCCAAACCTATATCTCTTGCCATGATTATTACCTCATGCGTATTTTTCTCAAATTCTTGGTTCTGTTCTCAGCTTGTGAGACCAGAAGGTTCCCTTCTACTTTTACATGCCTCACAGCATGTTCGCCCGAAAGCCGGGCCGGTATCTGAAACACAAAGGTCGTGACAGCCTTTGGAACCATCTTTTCGCTGCCAGCCTTTGTCAGAACAATCAACGTGTTCTTTGTCTCATCAACCACTTTGCCGATAATACCTATCAGCGCAGGGTTTGAAGAATCAACCACTTCAACAGCCAACCCCATGAGCTCATGGAAGATAAGCTTTGAAGGAGTGATATACAATCAGATCTCCTTCTTTTCGTTCTGAATGGTCTTCAACCTGGCGATAGTCCTCCTGAGCTCCCCAATCCTGCCGGGGTTGTCAGGAGCGCCACCTGCCGAAGAGAGGGCGCGCTCACGAATGAGCTCGTCCCTTATCTTTTTAAGTTCATCCTCTCTTTCCTGGGGTGACATATCCCGGATCTCATTCAATCTTAGGACCGCCATTACTTCTCCTCCTTGTGGACACGAGCAATTGGATGCCAGTAGTCGTAGCCATCGTGCTTGTGTTGCCAGACGCCATCCGTCATCCTGCGCTGCTCATTGACAACGTCCTCGGGTGACTCTGGACCATCATCTGGAACATTGGACTCAGTTGCATCTACAGGGGTGGATGTGGATGCTACTGCCACGGGAGGTTCTTCTTCATCAGCAAGCTCGCCTTTGGGTGCAGCCTCTACAGGCTTCTTGACATTTGTCTTCTGGCCCTTGTTGGGAACTGCCACTTCGACCTTAGGCTCCTCTGCAACGACATCATTGAGATGGAAAGAGTCGGGCAATACCGCACCTGGCGGGATTATCCTAACCTTACACCCAAGGGTTCCGAGCTTCTTGATAGCAACTGCAAAGCCCTCGTCGACGATATCGTCAACTGGTTTCCCTGCGTGCTTGATGTAACCATCGACCATTTTCTCGACCCTGGACCTTGCACCAGTAAGCTTACCGGAGATGACGATCTCACAGCCAAGTGCGCCAGCGCCCATGATAGATCTCATTGCGTTGTGACCGGCCTTTCTGAAATACCAACCTCTCTCAATGGAGGAAGCAAGACGTGTAGCCATCATTTGAGCATTGAGTTCTGGCTTTCTGACCTCCTGTGCATCGATCTGAGGATTGTCTATCTCATACATCCGGTCAATGTCACGGGTAAGCTTACGGATGACCTTACCAGCTTTACCTATGACCATACCGGGCTTCTCAGCGTAGATTGTGATCTGGGTACCCATAGGAGTACGGTTCAGGTCCATACCCCCATAACCAGCCTTATTCAGCTGCTTTGCGAAATATTCATCCATTGAGGCCTTAACGTAACCGTCACGGACAAACTTCTTCTCTATTGCCATTACCGAACCTCGTTCAAAATGATCTCGATATTTACAGTGTCCGTATTCTTAGGACTGCCACGCCCACGGGCCCTTGGGATCATACCATGTATAACGCGACCCTGCTTGGTAGCCACGTGTGCGATATACATCTTGTCAGCATCCAGTCCCTTATACTCAGCATTGCTCCTTGCATTTTCCAGGATCTTCAGATAAGCAGCTGCTGCATCCACCGGATATCTTCCGGCTGCCATGCCACCTCTCTTGTGCCCTGTACCTGCATGGTGTCTCTTGAACGGGACTGCCTGCTTGAGTGCCACAACCCCTTCAAGGTACTTCTTTGCCACAGGGGTACGCATACCCTTGATAGCATGCCCTATCTCACGGGACTTCTTCGGTGATATGTGAAGCTCGGAGGCCATTGCCTTGGAAGAGGTCTTTGGCTCTGATTCCACTGTATATTTTATTCTTGCCATATTATCACCTTACTTAAGCGGGACGAATCTGCTTGAACGGGTTGCTCCCACACCTGCGCTTCCGTGGGTGACCTTGGGGCGTGTTGGTGCAAACTCTCCGAACCTGTGTCCGATCATCTCAGGCTGAACTTCCACTTTGACAAATGTCTTCCCATTGTACACTTCGATCTGCCTGCCAACCATCTCGGGGAGTATTATGATATCCCTGTGATGCGTCCGCACGCCGTCCTTACCATCCTTGAGCTGTTGCATGACATTCTTTCTGCCTTCTGTGAAGCCCCTCTTGATAGTACGGCGTTCACGTGCCGGAAGCAACTGTGCAAAGTCCTCAAGACTTAGTGAGCGAAGTTCTTCCACCGTTCTGCCACGGTATGTATATTCACCCTTTCGTTTTGGTAATTTTGATGATGTCTTCTTCACCATGATCTATTCCTCCCTTAACGCCTTCCTGTCCTGCGTGCTGCGATCTGCCCGACCTTACGTCCTGGGGGTGCGCGCCTGCTTACAGTCGTTGGTCTTCCTGGGTGCTGCATGTTACCTCCTCCGAAGGGGTGGTCGATAACGTTCATGGCTACTCCTCTAACACGAGGATACTTTGCAGCTCTGGTCTTCATCTTGTGGTACTTCTTACCAGCCTTAAGGAAGGGCCTGTCAACCCTGCCGCCACCTGCAATGATACCGATGGTTGCACGGCATTTAGGGTTCATCCACTTCATCTCACCGGATGGCATCTGAACAACGGTCTTACCACGTTCATGGGATACCACTGTAGCATAGACACCGGAAGCCCTGGCAAACTGTCCGCCATCGTTTGGCCTGCCCTCTATGTTACATACTGGGACTCCTTCTGGGATCTCTGCCAAAGGAAGAATGTTACCTGGCTTGACCTCTGCAGATATACCGCATGCTATAACATCGCCTACAGCAATGCCCTCGGGGGCAAGGATAAGGCGTTCTTCACCATTATCGAAGGAGACCTTGACCACTGGCGCAGAACGTGCTGGGTCATGTGTCACCTCAAGCACAACACCACTTACGGTCTCGTTCTCATCCACCTTTGGGTGTTTCATCGAGGCCTTATACCTGTGTGATGGTGCTCTGTATGTTGGAGTTCCACGACCCCTGTTCTGTGAAATTAATCGTTTACCCATACTATTTCACCTCACATCAGACCCATACGGGTAGCTATTTCGTGGGCAGCATCTTTGCCTTCGAAAGTAACTATGGCCTTCTTAAGACCATTCATTGTGCTCATAGTACACACAGAAGCTACACGGAAGCCATACATGTTCATCAATTCGGATTTTATCTGGTTCTTGTTAGAACGGACGTCCACGATGAACTGTATCTTGTTGTCATCCAGTAGCATCATTGCCTTTTCAGTAATGAAAGGATACTTTATACATGTCATTGGAACCTGCCCTCCAGATCGGCTATTGCAGACTCTGTCCATATTGTCAGTCTGCCAGCATGGGTACCAGGTGCGAGGAGCTCAGCATTCAGGGAGGTCACAGATACAACATCCACGCCTGCAAGATTCCTTGCAGACCTGAGGACTGCTGAATCACCGGAAGCTACGATAAGGATACTCTTCCTGTTCCTGTACCTTCTGCCACGGAGCTTGCCTTTTCCAGCCCTGATGTTCCTGCCTTCCTTTGCACGGAGCACGTCATCATACACGCCTGCCGCCTGCAGGAATGAAACTATATCTTTTGTCTTTTCCACATTCTCAAGTGCACTCTCTGCTATCAGTGGAAGCTGTGCATTGAACTTGTGTCCGCGACCCCTTACAAGGTCCTCGTTAGCAGTCGATGCAATGGCTGAACGAATGGCCATGAACCTTTCCTTCTTGTTGACCTTTTCAGTCCTGTCAGCCTCTGGCTTTGGCGGGTGTGCCCTTCGGCCGCCCACAGCTTGGGGAACCCTTGCTGCACGGCTACCATTGACGATCCTTGGGATCTGGGCCGCGCCTCTACCGGAACCCCATGACACTGCAGAGGTCTCCATACCTGCATACATCTTTGTACCATAGGGCTGCAGCCTGTTCGTCTGTGCCGCAACGACCGCCCTTTTGATAAGGTCAGGCCGGTATACTTCATTGAAGACCGCAGGCAATTCTACATTACCCTTGACCTTACCGGATATATCGATAATATTTGCTCTAACCATTCACATCACCCCTGCTGGGACTGTGTGCTCACGTGGAGAAGTTGTGGTTCACCCATTGTGGACACCTTTGCTCTGATAGGGTCTCTGAGCCTTACAAGCCTCTTGGAAGGTCCGGGGATACTTCCCTTGATAAGTACATAATCGCCCCTTACAAGCCCGTAGTTGATGAATCCACCTGCGGGATTGATCTCGTCGGCATTACCAGATACCTTAAGGATACGCTTATTGAAATCGGTCCTCTGGTGATAACCCATCTGACCCATCTGTGGTACCCTCCAGTTCACCCTTGCAGGATTGAAAGGACCAAGTGTACCGATCTGCCTGAGACTGCCCTGACGGGAGTGCTTGCCTTTCATCAGACTGATACCCCATCTCTTGACAGGACCCTGAGTACCTTTTCCGGTAGTGATCGCTGCCACATCGATGAATGAGCCATTCTTGAATACATCACTTATCTTTATCTGGCTACCAAGTAGCGTCTTTGCATAATCGAACTTTGCCCTAGCACTGGCACCGCTGACCGCCGTCTCCATGATGTCGGAGTTCTTCTTTGGAACACCGGTCAGGTTCTTTGGCAGAGTATAGGTGACAACCTTGATATCAGAAACAGTGCCATCGTCGATGAGGCTGCTTATCTTCTCAAGGGAGCTTTCAGTGTTTGCGTTCTTGGGTAAGTGTATGGTCTTTCCCAGGCTTGGGTCAAGCTCTGAGCTCCATGCCTCTGCAAGAACCTTATCACCATAGCTGTCATGGGAGTAAGCCCTTATCGCCGCAACACGTACTGCCGGTGTTTCAACGATCGTGACAGGCACGGATATCTCCATACCTTCGGTAAGGCTATACTTCACATCATCCACCAATATCACGTGGGTCATGCCTACTTTGTAACCGGCAAAGTCCTGAAGCTTTGGAGCTCCCGCTGACTCCGGCCATGAGTTGAACCTCGGTATGTGGCTTTTTGCTCGTTTGCGAGGACTGTAAGCGAGTGAACCTCGCCTTGGTCTGTGTCCTTTTGCCATTCTTATTCTCCTTATTTACACATATTCTGTTACAGACAACAACATTGCATTGTCCGAATGCAAAAAAAGCCATCAAGTTCACCGGAATCCACCCGCCAACAGGTTGAGTCCGATCACTAAAAGAACTCCACGTACAATATGTACGCACTCTTAAAGTGGACTGCTGCTTCTATGTATACTGACAGACCTTAGCGTACCCGACCGGGTAGGCTCCGGGATCATCTCGAAAAGATTTAAACACATCTGCACTTTGGCGCACCATCGTGTGCGCATCGGGCATTCTTGAAGAGGCCCTGATACTTCATGTTAAATCCGACTTTTTCGCACTGTTATCCTGAATTTTGCCAGATATTTCATAATCTGACGTGCGCCTTTAAATGTGTATTTAGTATTTAAGCCTTTGTATAGCTCAAAACAGAAGGTAGCGAACTATACAAGAACAAGCCCCCGGGGGGATTTGAACCCCCGACCTGCTGATTACGAATCAGCCGCTATACCGCTAAGCCACAGAGGCAGATACGACCGCTGATATTAGTGAATACTTCAATTTAACGATTTCGCTGAACTGTAGATACAGAACATCGGATTTGCTAATTACTAATTTTCCAGAATGAACGTAAAACGCTATCCGCATTTTCTATCAAACAACGTGCACACCAATATATAGTCTAGACCCGGACGCCCTACCACATGCACGCGTTCTTATCGAGGGACGGGACTTACTATCAAAAGGGTGCGGAAAAGTCGTATGATGAAGAAAGAACATCCTTGCATAAAAAGTAAAAACATCAGCGCTCAAACAAACCGACCACGAACCGAGCTAACTCTGTGCTTATATCCATATCCACCATAAGAGTATCGGCACTCACCACACTACATCCCACATCCTTGAACATTGCCCCCTCCGTCTGGTCACGCAGGTCGGTCACGAACACATCAAGGATATCACCATAATATGTAGCCACACCGACAGAAGAGACTGGCAGACCTTTTGCGTGCATAAGCTTTCCGGCAGGCCCACTCACAGGCCTATCACCCACAACAGGACTGACTGCCACTACATTCTTACCCTTAAGACGGTCCCTCATCCCTGGTAAGTTTATAATTGGGCCTATACTGCTGATGGGATTACTTGGTCCGATAAGGACATCATCCTCATTGTCCAGACATTCCAACAACTCAGGAGATATGGATGCTTCATTGATACCTTCCTGTACCACATCAAATACCTCAGGCTCTCCCCGATTAGCTATCCAGAAATCCTGAAAGTGCATCCTGCCACAAGAAGTGACCAGCATAGTAGACACCGGATCATCGGACATGGGAAGCACTTTTGCCCTGATGCCCATGGCCATGGAAAGCTGTTTCGTTGCATATGTCAAGCTATGCCCAGCATTAAGGAAGGATGTACGCATAATATGAGTAGCACGGTCAAGGTCACCCAGCATCATCTTTTCCACGTGGCCCAAAGACCTCATATGCCCGTGGGTTTGGAATGTATCCCCTTTAACACCCCACCATTTATCCTGGTCCAGCCTTCCAGAGAGTAGATAAAGCACAGTATCAATGTCCGGGGTCACCAGATTACCAGAGACCCACATATCCTCCGCTGTATTCACTACAACCGTAATATCCTCCTCCGGCACTACATTACAAAGCCCCCGGAGCAACTTTGGTGTCCCCGTCCCGCCTGAAAGAACCAACATAACGAATCCCACACCTGATCAAAATAACGACATAACGGATAATAAAGTAACCGTGATAGCATAATATACCATGAGTACTACTTAAAAGCATATGAAAGCCATCCGTGATCCTATCCATGGATACATCGATCTTGACCCCATTGCATTGGCCCTGATAGATACACCTCCTGTGCAGCGCCTGAGGAGAATAAGTCAGCTGGGACTCTCAAACCTCGTATACCCCGGGGCAAACCACACCCGTTTTGAACACTCCCTTGGCGTGATGCATCTCACAGGCCTGCTCACATCCCGCATGGATTCCATCACCAAGGACGAGAAGGATGAATTGAGAGTGGCAGCCCTGATACACGATATAGGTCATGGTCCTCTCTCACATGTGACCGAAGGACTGGTGAAGCACTATACACGACATGGGCATGAAGATATAAGATGGATAATAAAAAAAGGAGAGATAGCTGAGATACTAAGTGAACATGGCATCAATCCCACAAAGGTCGAAAAACACATCAAAGGACAAACAGACATTGGAAAGATACTCAACAGCGAGATAGACGTGGACAAAATGGACTACCTGGTGAGGGATTCACATTACACCGGTGTCGCCTTTGGAATAGTCGACCATGCAAGGCTGATTAATGAAATGCAGTTCTACGAGAATCAACTAGTAGTAGCTACCGGTGGCGTCAAAGCTGCTGAATCACTGCTTTTTTCCAGGTTCCTTATGTATCCATCCGTATACTATCACCATGTGTCCAGGATTGCAGAGACGATGTTTGTCAGAGCTGTTGAAGACCTTATCCATAGAGGACTGCTCGACCCCCTTGAGCTGAGGATGATGGATGATGCAAGGATATTTGAGAAGATACGCACTAACGGTGGCTATGCTGAAGAACTTGCCGTAGGCCTGGACGGGCGGAAACTCTACAAAAGAGCAATATACGTTGGTCTGGGCGATGTGGGGGAAAGTGTGCTCAAACAACGCAAGAACGTAAAGCGGATGGAAGCTGAAATTGCAGAGATGGTAGGGATAGATAGCAAGGAAATATTGATAGACATACCCAAAGACCCCGAGATAGTCGAGATGAAAGCCCTTGTGAAGATCAACGGGCGCATGCTACGCCTGGATGAGACATCCCACATGGTGGCGACCTTGGAGAAGGCCCATAAGGACAACTGGAGGATGGGGGTATATACCACCCAGGAAAATCGCGAAAGGGTCGCAAAGGTAGCAAGAGAGTTCTTTGAAGTGAAAAAGAGTGTGAAACAGTTCCGTCTGAACGAACTAGAGTGATAGAATGGATATCTGCCACGACAAACACATAAACGATGCCATTGAACGCAGCCTTGGCAGGGTCAAACTGATATTGAGCTGGGAGCGCATAGGTAAAGACTATTGTGTAAAGCTGAGCGGGGGCACAGCACATGTGGGAGCAGTAGCTTTGGGCATCTTTGACAGTACATCGGGACGTGCCTCGTCTTCTGTGATAACAGCCCCGGGACATAGGGAAGATGAACTGGCACTAAAAGGAGCAAGGAAAATAAGTCAGGCCCTTCTCCTTACAACCGTTTTTATAGTTGGCATCCATATTGACGCAATAAGCAAAAAAGAGATAGATGATATCATTTCCACTTCTGAGGACATGATAGATGAACTGTGCTGTATACTTAGGGAAAGATAAGATGGAGATAATTGTAGGCATAAGCGGCGCATCCGGCCCAATATACGGTATCAGGATACTGGAGATCCTTTCAGGGATGGATATTGTGACACACCTGGTCATCACAAAGACAGCCAGGCAAATAATAGAACTTGAAACAGACCATTCTGTGGCTGATGTGGAAGCGTTGGCATGTCACGTATACGAAGAGGGAGATTTTACCGCACCAATAGCCAGTGGTTCCCACCGGGTGACAGGAATGGTGATCGCCCCCTGCAGTATGAAGACATTGGGAGAGATTGCCAACGGGATGTCGAACAATCTCCTGGGTCGCGCTGCTGATGTGTGTTTGAAGGAGAAGAGAAGACTCGTCATAATGCCCAGAGAGACACCCCTCAATCAGATACACATAAAGAATATGCTTGCACTGGACAGAGCCGGTGCTGTGATAATGCCTGCGTGTCCTGGATTTTACACCAGACCGCAGACCCTGGATGAACTGATAGATTCCATGGCAGGCAGAGCACTGGACCTACTGGGCATCGATAATGAAGTGTATACACGCTGGAAATGA
>CAZBJM010000005.1:0-6938 GCA_964492225.1 uncultured Methanosarcinales archaeon | reverse complement strand
TCATTCGATGAGCACTACGTCCACTTCGTCCCCTTCCTCATACCCTTCCACATTCTCAGGGATTATGACAAAACCATTGGATTTGGCTATTGAGCTAAGGATACCTGCCCCTGCGGTCATGAAGGGGCGAGCGGTCTTTCCTTCCAGTATCACCCTGGCATAACTAACATAACCTTCTCTTGAATTTATCTTACCGGTCAGTCGTGCCCTTACAACCACGTCGGGCCTTTGCGGGATGTTGCCCTTTTTGAGCAATACGGACTTGCCGAATGCAAACAGTGCCACAAGACCAGCTGCTGGATATCCTGGCATACATAGTACCGGTACACCTTCTATCACCCCGAGGGCTGTAGGTTTACCTGGACTCAATCCCACACCATGTACCAGCTTTTTCCCCATTGATGCTAGAACATCAGGCACGTAGTCCTTGTCCCCTACCGATGTCCCACCTGATATCACCATGACATCTGCATCAAGGTTCGCGGAGATAGCACGCCCTATGGCTTCCCGTTCCTCAGCTACGATAGCACAACATCTCGGCTGGCCGCCCCACAGTTTTACATATGAACTTATCATCAGTGAATTGATGTCCAAGGTCTTCCCGATGGGAGGCAGGTCGATACATTCCTCTGGAGGTATCAGGTCCATCCCCACAGGGATTATGGCGACAATGGGCCTTGCATAAACCGTGATGCTCCTTATGCCAAGGGATGCAAGGACAGCGATGTCACAAGGCCTGAGCAAATGACCTCTGGTAAAGATGATAGAGTTCTTCTTCATATCCTCCCCGATGTCCCCGACATTCTTACCAGGATGGAGCTGGGCACGTACCTCTATCATGTCCCCTATACATATGACATCTTCTTTCATAAGCACTGCATCTGCCGCATCTGGAATATATTCGCCGGTGTTTATCCTGGTACAACTACCTTCATTCGCTACGTCATCCACCGATAGCATAACCGGGTTTGTAGGTGAAGCACCGGTGATATCGGCTGCACGAATTGCGTATCCATCCATGGCCGAGCGGCGATAGTGCGGCACATTCCGTGGTGCAAGTACGGATGTAGATAGTACTCTACCAACACTGTCCTCAACATTGACCGTTTCGATACGCTCCAGAGGCTTTGTGACAGCAAGGAACAACTCTAGTGCATCACCGACGTTACTACGCTCTTTTATCATCCTGTTTTCCATTATATCACCTGCATCATCCACCTGAGACCGGGGGGAATACACCTAGCTCATCCCCATCCTTAAGAATGGTAGAGAGATCATCCATATGCTTTATGTTGTCACCATTTAGAAACACATTGATATAACCTCTGAGCTTTGGCCCATCCGTGGACATATCAAAAATAAGTTCCTGAAGCGCTGGATATGAGCCTGTCAGGTTTGAGAGCACATCCATGACCGTATTCCCATTGAGCATTACCACGGACTCACCAGCGGCTTCCCTGAGATTTGCAAAAAGTTTAAGCTTGACACTTGCCATAGTTCCTCCAGTGTGCAGGACATAGTTCCTTGCAGTGAATGATACAAATAGTAAAAAATGGGATAGCGCGGATTTGAACCGCGGTCCAAGCGTCCCAAACGCTCGAGGATGGACCAAGCTACCCTACTATCCCAATCAGAAGGGTAGCCCCACAATATCTCTCTTCAGTTAAATAGCTTACGTGCGTTAGGCCATTTTTGGCAAGATCTGTGTAAAAAGTGCATTCAGAGTTTGATAATTCCTATTATATCATATAAAAAATGTAGCATCCCCATATCAGATATTAATGCACGGGGTCATGATCTAGATAAATAGGCCCGGGCTGATCAGAACGCGCGCGAACGGACGGCAGGCGGAGCAAGAGATAGGAACATGCGCCACAGGACGAATAAAAAGCACAGGGACCGGGCAGTGCGCGAAGGAACCACAGATAGACACTAATCAACTTTGGATAAAAAGGAAGTATATCTTTTTCAAGGACCTGGAGCCTGAACATCCCTAGACCTTCGTGAGGCCAGGAACATGGAAAGCATATCCAGGTCATCATAGGGAATTTGCATTTCCATAAGGACTGGCTTTGAATGGAACTCATCAAGTTCCCTGGCATAGCTTTCAAGGGTCCTCTGCCACTCCTCTATCAGCTCTGATCTCTCCTGCGTTGAAATATCCAGGTCTGAGATCGATCCAGTGACCCATGAAATAAAGTCCCTTATTATCAAAAACCCCACAGGACATGGTTGCAGACCTATAGTATTGCCTGTGGTATTCACCTTGAACGGATACAGGCCACAGACCGTGGGTCTTCTGGAATACACGTGGCATCTTCCTGAGCTGTTAAGGAATGAGCAGGGGGCCTGCATAAGATATAGGCTGGGGGAGTGGCTGTCAACTTTTATCTTGCCCGCCCTCTCCGGATCAAGGTGCAGCAACATCTTAAGCTCGTCTTCGAACATGTGGATCTGCCCTTTGCTACAACAGTGGGAGTTACATGAAGGAGGACATTCATAGTGCTGGAGTATGCTCTGGATGACATCATAGTGGACTGCCTTTTTGACAGCCATACTTATCCCACCAGTATCTTCCACGATATGACCCCAGGTCTTTGAAACAATTCAAAAGGAATAAGAAAAATAGTCGTGGACCAGAATATACCTGGTCCCTACGGATATCAGACCCTTTCAGCAAAGGCCAGCGTACCGCTCAAACGCTTTACTTTGATCTTGACTACCTGACCCTTTGCGGCACCAGGCACGAAGACCGTATATTTATCCACTTTGGCGATACCGTCCCCTTTGGAACCGACAGCATCGATGTGCACTTCATACTCCTTGCCTTCCTCAATGGACTCCTGCTTTACCGGTGCTGTGCTGCGCCTTTTCTTCACAGGTCTGTGGGCACCACATGCTGAGCACTTCAGCACGAGTATCCTTTCCATTTTCATCAATTGGGTATCGGGCCTTGAGCATTCAGAGCACATAACGAACTCCTCAACATAGGCATTGATGTTGGAGCTCATCTGCTCCTTTGAGAAACGTCCCTGGAATATTGCCCGCATACCTTCTATCTTTCCTGCTGTACCCATTTCCCTTGTGAGGTATTTCATCAAATGGTCCGGCTCTCTGTTCAGTACGTCCGCGATATTTAGCAGGTTGTCCAAGATAGTGGTCTTACCCTCCAATATCATCTTTGGTTCGGGGATCACGAAACGGGCATCCGTGGTCTCCATATCTGGCAGGTTCTTGATTGCACGGTCCAAAAGCGCTTCGTAATCTTGCATACCAACTCTCCTTATTAATACTATTATATGTTTCTGTTCTGAGCACAACTATAAGCTTACTGCACAAGCTCCAAGCCCTGGTCAATGGTTATCCTGACAGGGGTAGGTAATTTGTGGCCAGCCTTACGCAGTGCATCCTTTGCACTTGCAAAGTTCTCTTTGTTCACTGAGATAGTGAATATCTTTTGTCCCGCAGATACCCTTGCAGCTGTTCCTACGTTCTTACCGAAGGCACCACGCATTCCACTGGATACACGGTCTGCACCTGCACCAGTTGCCTGTTTGTTCTCCCTGAGGACCTCGTGTGGATATACCCTCAACTTGAGGTGGTACCCGGTACGACCTGCGGCTGCAGTGATGGCCCTGTTGGCGGTGATACGTGCTGCCTCAAGAGCAATGTGGCGTATCTGGCATCTCTCATCGACCACAAGTGAAAGCTTCACAGGGAACTCTGAGGTCTTGTTGCCCATATCGTAGTGAATGACCTGGCTTCCAGGTACACCACCCATATATTTTCTTCTGGTGTACGAGTGCTGTTTTACATTCCTGTACATACTTGCTGGTTTTCTTACCATGGAATTTAAGTCTCCTTATTATTGATTAAAGGGATAGTAAATGTCCGAAACTTGAACTTCGTGCCTTATAGCTATGACAATATATGAATTTATTGATATCTTCAGATATCTCTCGTCTCAGACTCCATCTGAATGGTTCTTTTCCTACTACTTAGGACTTTATAAGCTTATTGTTTTGCCTGAATATACAAAGCATGCTCATCTAGGCAGATAGGAAGCAAGCAAACCATAGCACCCGGTGAGCATCATATTACCAAAGGGCACGGCAAAGTGTAGTTTTGTCCAGATGCGCATATCTTTCTGCTTAATGTCCATATTCTTGAGCAAATTAAGCCTTGGTCCAGTGACCATGACCGAACTTAAGGCCTCAACACCTGGACTGTTCAATATGCAACACCCATGCCCACCTTCCTCGAATATTTCATCAAAGCTGAGCTCACCATTTGCAAAACGTATGAGATGTTCCTGTAATCTCTCCCCCGTAAGGCTGGAACTATGGTGCTCATAAAGTGCAGTTATCCTATTATCAGCCACAATGGCTGCAAGGGTATGGCCATTACCGATATTCACAACCAACGCCGGTTGGCTTGCCGCAGGATCGAACAAAGCACCAAAGATGGCCGCAGGTCCGGTATCCATGAAATTGACCCCCCGTTCCCCCAGGGTTTGAGCTGCCGCCCTTATGCGTGTGAGATCGTAAGGGATATCATGCGGCCCATAGGCAAACCTTTCAAGTTCTCCGCCATCCAAAAGGAGCTTTTCGAATTTCCTGAACCTATTGATGCGGTTGCTTGTTTCTGGAGAGTTACCATGGTCCTGGACAGCAACTGCTATATGTTCAGGTAGCACTGCTCCAAAACATGCCAGAGCAGTCCCTATGGCCTGAAGGTCCACATCCTGGAGGTGTATCGCTTCGAGACCGTCGGGCACATTCCCAGCTTCAGTGATGACTACACCCATCCTCCGGACCCTGTCAAGGTCATCGTGGATAGTAAGTGCCGCGTCCGGCGTAGCACAAACCTTCAACCCCCTTTGAAGGTGTTGCCTTATTGCCCTGACCAATGGTCCGCCTCCCATCAAACTTCCAAAGAGGAATATCCCCCTCCCCCGGGTTGCGGCATCATAGATCTTTTCTGCTATAATGATGGTAGGCGATGGCATCACCATCAAAATACTGTTCTCTACTTCCTTCTCTGTATCATACAGGACTATGTCCTGAGTGCCAGTACCGATATCAATTGCCAGTATTCTCATAATGTATCGCTCTATTCATATACAAGAGAGTGTATAAAAGGATAGTATGCAGAACATCCAAAAGCATGACCTTACTGTAAAGGCACACAAAGAAAAAAGTAAGCGCTCATGCATTTTTTCCATTATCACGGTTTCAAGTTCCTTGTTCAAAAAACATGGGCACCATGCACAATTACAGGAAACAGAGGACCTGTCTGGTAGGAAGATGGAGGAACATATCCTAAGAACTGGACATCACTTGTCTGGATATTGGCTTGTGGGTGATGACAGCGCATTGATCCTAGAAGCGGTGGATGAGGCGATAGGTTCCGGTGCTGACATAGTGTTGCTGAGCGGTGGCACAGGACTTACATCAAAGGATGTGACCATTGAGACGCTTGCGCCGCGGTTCAGTAAAGAGATGCCAGGATTTGGTGAGCTCTTCCGGCACAAGAGCATTGAGCAGATAGGGTCTGCTGTTATATTGACCCGTGCTACAGCCGGGATCATATCAGGTAAGGCTGTATTTTGTCTACCTGGCTCTCCTGCGGCAGTAGAACTGGCATTGCTTGACATAATACTTCCAGAAGCAGGCCATATTGTGAGGCACGTCGGAGAATAAATAAATAATTATTTATATTGCGTATTACATGTATAGGACAAAATGTATAATATCAGTCGATAATTATATATTGGATACCTCTATAAAAGAAGTATATCCTATTATGTAGGTTATCAGATTTCAGACAGGTATGTTGAAAGAACAAGGAAAAATTTCCTACCAGTGGTGAAGGTATGTCCGGTTACTCGTTAGGCATCAAAGAACTGGATGAACACTTGGGTGTCATCCGGGAAGGTACAAATCTTATGATGATAGGTCCGCCTATGAGCAGGAAGGACGAGCTATTGGATGCAATACTGGCTCACAACCTTGGTGTTCACGATGGTGTGATAATAGTTTCCACAAGGGAACCTGGTGAAAGAGTAGTAGAAGGATTCGCAGCCCACGGAATAAACTTTGAAGTAGTAAACATAGGAATTGTGGACTGTGTTACAAAGACGCTTGGGATGAACGCTCCCGATACTGCGCATATCAAACGGGCCTCAAGTCCGGTGGACCTTACAGGTATTGGTGTGAAGATAAGTCAGTTCTTTGAGGATTTCCTCGTAAAAAGAGAGCTCAAGAATGTCAGGTTAACTATCAATTCCCTCTCTACCATACTCATGTATTCGAACCTGCAGACTGTTTTTAGGTTCTTGCATGTATTTACAGGTCGTGTGAAAGCAGCTAGTGGCTTTGGTATATTTGTTGTAGAAGATGAAATGCACGATGTTCAGACCATAGCTACATTGAAGCAACTCTTTGACGGATTGATCGAAATAAAGGAATTTGGCGATTCGTATGCTATGAGAGTGGTTGGAATGACTGCAAAACCCACCCCATGGTATGAGTACGATATAGAAGGAACAAATATCAAACTCAGCAAACCAGAACAATAGACCCCCAGTATCCTTATGGGAGTCACTATGCGTTGTAACTGGAGTAACTATTTGAGTTTGTCTGATCAGAACTTCGCTTTATATTCTTATCGCTTTTTTTTAGCATACTCCATTTTCACGTTAATTCCTATATAATGTCAGCCCCTCGGGAAAAACGCGCGCGATTGGCGGCGAGCCGGGGGTTGGACTGTAAAGAGGTGCCGCATTTTTAGTTATTGATATAGCATACGTTTTTTGTTAATTTATCATCTAATCGGAAATGGAGGAAATATGAGCTAATTAGACAATCTCTATTTGACCATTAGGTCTAAGCAATATTTTTTTATACTATATCATGCAAGGTGCATCAATGGATAAA